>JACQVU010000520.1 GCA_016209585.1 Planctomycetota bacterium | reverse complement strand
CCCGCCTCAGCCAGCGCGTCAAACCGGCGGAAATCCAGGGGCGATTGGGGTAAACCCCCGCCGACCCCGACGGCAAACCACTACCGCCAACGGAGTTACGCACAGCGCAAGCGGCTCCCACTGGCCGAGCCGGGCTTTGACATGCGAGGGTCTCCCCTTATAATGGTGTGGCACAGGTTCCCCCCTTGGGCGTGCTGTTTTCAGGTGGTGCGTCGCGGGTGCGCCGGGCCGGCGACGCTCCCTCAAGAGGCGTGTATGCGCGGTCCGCGGGTCGTTTTCCTGACAATGCTGGTGATGGTGGCGGGGCTTGGCCGGGCGCGTGGCGAAGACGCGCAATCGGTGATGGAGGGCCGGCCCGACCCGCAGGAGGGGCAGCAGCAGGAAGGGGCGTCGCCCGACAAGGTGAAGCAGCGGGGGCGCGTCTCGCTGGGGTTCTCTTACGATCGGGTGGAGCCGCTCAAGGCCATCACCATCATCTCCCCCAACGGCGACGCCGAGCGGCACTACTATTTTCTGTATCGGATCACGAACTTCGTGCCCCGCGAGCCGAAAGACCTGGCGCCGGCCGAAGGAGGGGTTTCCTCGTACGACGTGTCGACGCAGATCGACGTCCGGGCGATCACCGACCACCGCGACGTGGTGAAGACGGTGACCGCCCGCAAGGAGAAGGCCGACGCGCCCGAGGCGCTCAAGACCTACCACAATCTCGACAACGACCACGTGGTGCGCGTCATCGCCCGGAAAGAGGGCTTCTGGTCCATCCTTGGTCTGCAGCTGCGGGCGCTGGAACACAAGATTCCCTGGGACGCGTTGCTCGACGAGGCGGGCTTCCCGTCGCCGGAGAAGTTCCGCGGTTTCGCCGACCGCGACCCGATCTTCGGCCAGATCGGCCGGGAGGGTCTTTGCGAGAAGGAGGAAGACGCCCCGAAAAAGGGAGTGATCAAGGGCGACTTGAAGCCGGCCGGCCTCTTCCGGCGCCCCGTGCTCTACGGGCCGAAGTGGACGCAGCGCCGCTTGGGCTTCGAACTCATGAAGGACGGCAACAACAAGCCCATCCCCACGGGGCAACCCAAGCGCTACACGCAGGATGTGGTGCTCTGGGACCAGCATTACAAGCGGACCGTGGCCGCGAAGAAGGGCGACCCGATCCAGGTGGTCCGGTACGAGCGCGACCAGTATGGCCGGATCGTCCGGCCGGTGTGGAAGTTGGCCGACCCCAACGACCCCAACAGCCGCATCCCGAAGAAGGATCGCGTGGGGCTGCCCCTGCGACTCAACCTTCACGGACAGGACGTGCCGATCCTCACGCCCCAAGGCCGCAAGGTGTATAATATGGCCACCAAGGATTGGGACTACCAGCTGGACTACGAAACGGAAATGGACCCGCTCCCGGAGTACCAGGTGGCCACGGAAACGCTCTACGTCTACGACTCCACCACGCCGGCCGCCGATCCCGAGAAACTGGGCGACCTGGTGGACGCCGCCGGCAAGGAGACAGGTGGAAAACCCATCACCGTCGAGAAAGTGGTGTTGAAGCCGACCATCCGCGCCAACACCCAGATGTGGTGCGTGGCGCTGTTCGGCGCGATGGACCGCTTCTGGCGCGAACTGAAAATCGAGGTCCGCGGCCTGAAAAACGACATCTTCATCGACGACGTCACCCGCTCGGCCACCCGGCGGGAGGGCGAGGAGGGCCACTTCGAACTGGACCTCATCGAACGCGAGGAATACCTGGAGATCACGCTGGCCCGCGAGGGCGACGAGTTCTTCCGCGACCGCGACACCATCCGCGTCACCAACGAACGCTGGGTTCGCGCCAAGCCCACCAGGCTCAAGGAAGACTGATTTCGATCCGCTTCGGCCGCGTCAATCCACCACCACCCCCGCGTACGCCACGGTGTAGCCGTCGGGGCTGCGCGCCACGTCCGCGCTCACCCGCGTTGCCACCACCGTCGCGCGGCGCGCTCCCATCTCACGCGCCGCGGCGTACATCACGGCCACCGGAAGCAGGCCGCACATGCCGATCTCCCGCCCCTCGATCTCCCGCATCAGCCGCCGGCTGTCGAACTCCGCCAGCCAGCGCGCGGCTTCGGCGCACTGGGCGCGGGCCAGAGATTCCTCGTTCTCATGCGCGATGTCGCTGCTGGCCACCAGCAGCCGGTCGCCGCCCGCGGCGGAGATGGCCCGGGCCAGGCCGCGCCCCAGGGCGACGACCGCGTCGGGGCCGCCGGCCAGCGCGTTCACGGCGACGGCGTTGATGCTCACGTCGGGCCGCGCCGCCTGCAGCCAGGGCACCTGCGCCTCGATCGACCACTCGCCCTCGAACTGCTCTTCAGATTCCTCCAGCCCCTCGCACTCCCGCCGCAGCGCCGCCCGCAGCGGCTCGTCGATCTCCGCTTCACCCAGCGGCGTGGCCCAGGCTCCACCCGACCAGAGAAAGGCCCCGGGGCGCGGCCGGCGATGCTTGAACCCGATCACCAGCGCCCGCGCCGGCGCCTCCACCGCCGCGAACACCGCGCCGGACACCGCCCCGCAGAACTCGTAGCCGGCGTGGGGCAGCACCACGCCGATCGCCCGCCGCCTCGCGCCGGGCGCGGCCGGCGCGGCGCGCAGCGATTCGTCAATCGCCTCCCGCAACGGCGCCCGCGCCCCCGGATAGAAGCGCCCAGCCACCGCCGGCGGACGGACGTTTTTGGATGACGCCATGAGCGGCCCTGACGATTCACGGGCGGCTAGCCCGTCACGCGCCGCAGGGCCGGGCGATCGGCGGCGGCCTCGCGGCGATCGGCGACCGCGCCGGCGTCGGCGCCGGCGCCATGGGCGCGTTCAAGGGCCAGGAGCACCTCCCGCGCGGACTCGGCGATCCCCTCCGGCGAGAGACCCAGGTCGCGCCACACCTCGGCCCGCGTCGCGTGGGCGATGAAGCGGTCCGGCAGCCCGCGGCAGAACACTTTGTCGGCATCGGCGCCCGTGCGGCGGGCGGCCTCCAGCACGGCGGAGCCGAACCCGCCGCTGAGCACCCCTTCCTCTATCGTGATCACGGCGGGATACGAGTCGATGATCTGTTTCACGGCGCGTTCGTCGATCGGTTTGACGAACCGCGGGTTCCACACCGCCGCCTCGATGCCCTGCTCCGCAAGCGCCTGGGCGGCCTCCAGCGCGAAGTAGAGGAACGGCCCCAGGGCGAGAAGGCAGAGGTCGCGGCCCGGCCGGACGAGTTCCCCACGCCCCGGTTCGATGGGCGCATGCGGCGCCTCGAACTCCGGCGCCACCGCCGCCGTGCGCGGGTACCGGATGGCGTGCGGGCCTTCGTGCGCCAGCGCGTAGGCCAGCATGGCGCGCATCTCCCAGCCGTCGGACGGCGCCATGATGGTCATGTTCGGGAAGCAGCGCAGGTAGGCCAGGTCGAACATGCCGTTGTGGGTGGCGCCATCCGGTCCGACGATGCCCGCGCGGTCGAGGCAGAGCGTGACCGGAAGGTTCTGAAGCGCCACCTCCTGAAACACCTGGTCGTACGCCCGCTGCAGGAAGGTGGAGTAGATGGCCGCGATGGGCTTCATCCCCAGTTTGGCCATGCCGGCCGCCATGCCCACGGCGTGCTGTTCGGCCATGCCCACGTCGAAGAACCGCTGGGGGAAGCGCTTCTGGAACTCCACCAGGCCGGTCCCCTCCGGCATCGCGGCGGTGATGGCGGTGACGGCCGGGTCGCGATCGGCCAGGTCGATGGCCGCGCGGGCGAAGAGGTCGGTGAACGGCGCTTTCCCCTGCCGCGCGAACTCCCGGTCCGGGCTGGGCGGCTTGAAGGCGTGGAACTTCAGCGGATCGCTCACCGCGCTGGGATCGCCGAAGCCCTTTTTCGTGAGGATGTGCAGCAGCACCGGCCGGCGCTCGCCCGTCTTGATGGTGCGCAGGATGCTGATGAGGTCGGTGAGGTCGTGCCCGTCCACCGGCCCGTAGTACTTGAACCCCAGGTGCTCGAAGATGTTGCCGGCCAGCGTGGCCACCAGCCCGCCGGTGAGGTGCTTGTACCCGCGCTCCACCCTGCCGCCGCCGGGGAGGCGGTCGAGCAGGCGGTACACCTGGTCGCGGGTCTCGGTGTAGAAGGTGGAGAAGCGGAACTTCGACACGTACCGGCCCAGACGGTGGAAGGCCGGCGACCGGAAGCGGGCCAGGTAGCGCCCCAGGCCGCCCACGGTCGGGGAGATCGACATTTCGTTGTCATTCAGGACGACCAGGAGATCGCTGTCGGCGTGGCCGGCGTGGTTGAGGGCCTCGAACGCCATGCCCTCGGCCACCGACCCGTCGCCGATCACCGCCACCGTCTTGCGCTTGCCGCCTTGAAGCGCGTTGGCCAGCGCCATGCCGAGCGTGACGCTCACCGAGGCCCCGCCGTGCCCGGTGTGGAAGAGGTCGTGCACCGGGTCCTCGGCCGGGTCGGGGAAGCCGCAGACCCCGCCCTTCTGACGCAGCGTCGGGAAGCGCTCGAAGCGCCCCGTCAACAACTTGTGCGGGTAACACTGGTGCCCCACGTCCCATACCAGGCGGTCAACCCCGAAGTCATACACGTAGTGCAGCGCGATGGCCAACTCCACCACGCCGATGTTCGAGGCGTAGTGTCCGCCCGTCCGCCGCGCCACCGAGAGAATGTACTCGCGCAGTTCCCGCGCCAGTTCCAGCAGGTCCTCCCGGCCATACCCCTGGATGTCCCGCGGCGAACGGATGTTCGGCAACAACCTCATCCCGCGCATCCTACCCCCTCCCGTTTCCCGAAAGGAAGCGGGAAGCGGCGCCCCCGGCAAGGGCTACCGCGGTTCGGCGGGCCAGGCGTTGAAACTGCGCAGCGCGCGGGCCTCGCCGTACAGCGCCGGCCGCTGGTCCACGGCCGTGAGCAGCGCCTGGTCGCGCGTCCGATCCCGGCAGAACTCGAAGGCCTCGGCCAGCGTCACCACGCCGTCGCGGTCGCGGTCGGCGCGCTGGTGGTCGTCGCCGCCCGTGCGCGTGTGGCCGGAAATCAGGAAATAGGAGAACAAGCCGCCCAGACCCGGATGTTCCAGCGCGCCCTGGCCGGGAGAGGCCGCCGCCAGCACCGCGCGCCGGGAACCGGCGAGGAGCCGCAGCGCGCCGGCCACCGCCTCCGCGCCGGCGGCGGAACGCTCGCCCCCCGCGGCGAGGCACCGCGCACCCTGGGGGTCGTCGAACGCGGCGTCAAGCGCCACCACCACGTGGCGCGCCTGAAGCGCGTCGAGCCGCTCGGCCAGCCACGACAACGGCAGCGCGGTGGCGGCCAGATCACCGGGGGCGGCGTCGTGGCAAAGGAGATAGCAGGCCCCCTCCTTGTCGACCGCGCCGTTGCCGGCGAAGTAGACCACCACCACGTCCGGCGGCTGGGCGCGCGCCGCGACGCCGGCCAGCGCCTCGGCCACGTTGGCGCGGGTGGCCTGCGGGCCGGTGAGCACCTTGATCTTCTCCGGCGTCAGGCCGCCGCCGTCGCGCGTCTGTAGCCACGCGGCCACGCGGTCGGCGTCGGCGGCGGCCTGCTGCGCGCCGCCGGCCGGGATGGCGGCGTCGGCGTAGCGGTCGACGCCGATCACCAGCGCCCGGCGCACGCGGGTGGCGGCTTCCGCGGCGGGCGGCGCGTCCGGGAGGCCGGCCGACTCCGGGGGCGGGGCGAAGACCTCAGCCAGGCGCTCCTTGGCGAAGCGGAGGGCGTCGAGACGGATTTCGTCGAGGAGCATGGGTTCGAGGGCGTCGCGCAGCACGGACCAGTTCTCCGCCTTCAGGTTTCCCGGCAGCGACCAGAACCAGAAGATCCACATGCCGCGGTCCATCTCGCTCACGGCGCGGGTCACGCTCGATTCCACCTCGCCGTCATAGACCGGTTTCCCGCTGTGGACGCTCAGTAATTCGTAATGTACGGTCGCCCGCATGCGGTAGGTCTCGCCGGCGTAGTACCAGCCCCAGAGGGGGCTGACGCACCAGGTGACGGTGGTCCAGAGGAAGCCGCGCTCCACGTACTCCACGCGGTAATCGAGCAGGCGCGGGACCATGACGAGGTCATAGTGTTCCGGCGGCGCGGCGCGGCGCGCGTTCTCTCTGGCGGCGTCGCGATCCCGCGGGTTCGTGTAGGCCACTTCGACGGGGGCGACGGCCGAGAAGGCGCCCTGTTCGGCCAGGGTGCGGCCCACCGCCTCGACGAATCCGGCCGGTTCGGGCGTGAAGAGCCAGGCGTCCGACTCGCTCCCCTCGCGGTTGGCCGAGGGGTCCACGTCGACGATGAGCGGCGCCACCGCCAGGCGGTAGTTCCAGGGAAGCGGGGAGCCGGTGACCCGCGGCAGTTCCTCGCGCTCCTCCAGCGGCACGCGCGTGAGGTCGGAGAAACAGCCCGGGGCGCAAAGGAGCGCCACCACGCTGCAAGCGATGAGCGAGCGAAGCGAAGCCCTCATGGCGTTATCCCCAGGCGCGCCGCGAACGGCCGACGGCGAGAACGTGGTTGACCTTGCATTCGCGACCACGGTTTGTCAAGAGGTCGGCCGTCGGTTAATGTTTGGGCGTAACTTCCGGCTGTTGCCGGGGTTGGTATGATAGTCGGCGGATCGGTGGCGCGAGACAGCGCGACGGCATCTTTTTTGCGCCGTTGACTGGCAGTCCCCGACTCCTGTCCCCCGCCCCTCGACCCCCGACCCCCACCTATGAAATCCGCACTGGTTTTCTTTGCCTTGCTCATGGGCGCGGGATCGTCCGGCGCGGCGGTGTTCCTTTACCTGGAGAACGACCAGCTCGGCGCGGACCTGAACGACTTGGTGGTGAAGCGCCGCGCGCTGGAGGCGCGGGTCGCCGCGCTGGAGAGCGAGGGAGAGAAGCAAGCCGCCGTCGCCGAGGCTGCGTGGCCGCGGCAGGAGGGGGAGTCGCGTCTCTTGACGCTGGAGTCCACCGTGAAGGCGCTGGCGGCGAAGAAACCTGACGCCGAAGTGGCCCGCGTGGTCCACGACACCCTGGCCAAGGAAGAAGAGGCCCTGGCGAAGCGCGTCGCCACTCGGCTTGGGTCCGGCGCGGCCGGATCGGGCGTCGGGCCGGGCGCGGCTGGCGCCGCCTCCGCCACGGTGGAAGAGATGAAGCGTGACCCGGAGTTCATGAAGCACCTGGCCGAGGCGACGGCGAAGACCTTGAAGGAGAAGGAAGCCCGCCGCACGATGGAAGACGGCAAGTGGAAGCCCACGATGGATGAAATGCGGCGGGAACTGAACCTCGACGACCGGCAGGCGGAGCGCGTGCGCGCCGAGATCACCGCCGCCCAGAAGAAGATGGCGGAGGTCCTGCTGTTGCAACTCGACGACGGCACCCGCATGGCCGACGGCATCACGGAAGTGTTCCTTGGCCCCGACGATCCGGCCACCAAGCAGCAGAAGGCGAGCGCCTGGTTCGCGCGGTTGTTCAAAGAGAAGGTGCCGGGAACGGAGAAGACCTACTTCGAAACGCTTACCCAGGAAGAGCAGCGCACCCGCGCCGCCATGAGCGAGTCGCTCACGCCGGAGCAGACCAAGGAACTGGAACAGTCCAACCTCGACCTTTTCGGCGTCAAGACGCCGGGTAACCCGCTGGAAAAGATGCTGCTGGAGGTCGGCCGCGAGCGCGGCTTCCCCGTTCCCGAGGGGTTGGAAGAGAAGGAGCGTTGAACTGCCCGGGGCTGGGG
>JACQVU010000517.1 GCA_016209585.1 Planctomycetota bacterium | reverse complement strand
TTGTAGACCAGGTCGGAGTTGGAGTAGAGGCGGAACTCGTAGGCTCCCTCGGTGGGCAGCGGCAGGCCGTCGCCGGGGATCATGAGACCCACCTGGCCGACCGAGAGCGGGTCGTCGCAGGCGATGGTCGTGCCCAGTTCGAAGAGCACGCACTCGCCCTCGGGCGTGGCCTCGCTGGACTTCGACTGCAACTCGACGAACTGCACCTTCACCTGGTATTCGCCCTCGGCGTCGGTGAACTGGAAGAAGATGCCGGCCGGGTTGTGCTGCGCGGGGAACTCCACCGAGAAGATGCGATCGAACACGCCGACGATGATGTGCTTGCCGCTGTGATCCTGCGTCACGTAGTCGGCGATCAGGAAAGACTTGATCTCCAGTTGTCGCGTCATCTCATCCGCCGATCCAGGTCGGGCAGTCTGCCACAGCCCGCCGCCGGCCGCAAACCGGGTTGAGCGTCGAGAGGTCAGGGGGCAAGGCGCTCCATTGGCTGCGACCCGAAAACTGGCGGCCGATAATCGGCAACTGATGACCGCAAACTGCCCCGCGGGCCTACCGCTTCTTCTCCGGCACGAAGACCACGCGGAAGCCGGTGGACGTGAGGCGGCCGTCGATCGGCCGCCCGATGCGCCCGGTTGAGCGGAAGTCCTTCGGGTCCTCGTACGCCAGGCTGCCGCCCTTCTCCACGCGCTTCTCCGGGTCGTCGTCCATGCGGGAGGAGGTCCACTCCGCGACGTTGCCGGCGAGGTCCATCACGCCGTAGGGCGACACGTCGGTGGCCAGGCTGCCCACCGCCGCCAGCGCGCCGCCGCTCTCGCTGGCCTTGCCTGAGTTACAGAACGTATAATCGAACTCGTTGCCCCAGGGGAAGAACCGGCCGTCGGCCCCCCGCGCGGCCTTCTCCCATTCGGTGTCGCGCGGCAGGCGATACTCGCCCGGCGGGCCGTTTTCGCGGCTGTGGGTGTTCACCCAGTTGCAGTAGGCGTCGGCGTCGCGGAACGAGACGCCGAACACCGGGCAGGTCGGGTGCGGCGCGCTGAAGGGGGGCGAGGCCTCGGCCTCCTGTTTGAGGTATCCCGCCTCGATGGCGGACGCGGGGACACGCGCGGCCGCGGCCTCCGCGCCCCCCTCGGCCGAGAGCGCGTTGAGGTAGGCCGCGTACTCGCCCCAGGTGGTCTCGTGGCGCGCGATGCAGAAGTCGGCGATCTCCTTGGTGTCGTCGCGATCCAGGGCGAAGGAAGCGTCGGGGTCTCCCCCGATCCGCGTGCGGCCCCCGGGGATGAGGATGTACCCGTTGGGCATCGCCTGTTCCGGGTAGAGCGTCACGTCCACCTCCGACCGCCGGTTGCGGGAGATGAACACCGCGACGATCGCGGCCGCGTGGCCGCTTTTTTCCACCCGCAGCAGGTAACTTCCCATGGGCGTCACCCGGCCATCGACGGGGGTGTCCAGCCGTTCGAAAGCGCCCGGCAGGAGGCGCAGGCCGTCGGCGTCGCGCGCGATGACGGCGAGCGACACCGTCGCTTCCGCCGGCTTGGGGCGCACGGTGAGGTAGCCGTCGCCGACCAGGTCGGCGGTGTAGACGCCGTCGTTGTAGGTCTCGACCAGGGCGCGGAAGTAGAGCATGTCGGCCGCGTTGTCTTCGTCCTCGGCGTCCTGGAAGCGCATCCAGTAGAGGGCGGCCAACTTGGCGCGGAACTCGCCCCGGAGCGCCGGGATCTCCTGCACCAGGGCCAGCCCCTTGAGCAAACGGTCGTTCGCCCGGCCGAAGGCGGCGTTGACCTCGTTCCGCAGGTTCAGCGCCTGCCCGCGCGTTTTGAGCCACTGCCGCTTCTCCGGGCTGTCGATGGGTTCGGGACCGCGCAGGCGCGCTTTCTCGCGACGCTCTTTCACCGCCGCCACCAGGTACTCCTCGCGCCGCTTGCGGTACTCGTCACGGAAGCGGTCGCCCTCGTCGCCCAGCGCCCGGGCCTTCTTTTCCCGCTGCCGCTGAAGAGCCTCCCGCGCCTCCTTCAGGCGGGCGATGGCCGACTCGCGCAGCGAACTCTGGAAGAGCGACGCCTTGTCGAAGGCCTCCACGGCGCGCTCAAAATCCTCCTTCTCCGCGAGACTCTTGCCCTGGGCGAACAGGTCGGCCGCCCGCCCCTCCTCCGCCGCGGAGGCTTCCCGCTGCGCGTAGAGGGCGTAGGAGGCGATGCCGGCCCCGGTGGCCCCCACGCCGATCAGCGCCACCAGCAACACGGCCAGCAGCACCGTGTGGCGCCGGATCCACTTCCAGGCGCGGACCAGCGGCGCGTCGTACTTCGCGGTGACCGTGCGGCCGTCGAGCCAGGCCTGCACGTCGTCGTAGAAAGCGTTGACCGTCTGGTACCGGCCCTCGCGGTCCCGCGCCAGGGCCTTCATGGCCACCGCCGCCAGTTCCGCCGGAACGGCGGCGGCCGGGGCGCGCGTCTGGGGGTCGGTGATTTTCTCGGTGAGCACGCGGCGGATCACGTCGCGCGGGTCCTCGCCCTCGAACGGGGCCTCCCCGGTGAGGATTTCGTAGAGCGTGGCGCCCAGGCAGTAGACGTCCGCGCGGGCGTCCACCAACTCCATCTTTCCCTCCGCCTGCTCCGGCGGCATGTAGGAGGGCGTGCCGCAGATGAGCCCCTGATCGGAGAGTTTCGCGTGGGGGCGCGGAAGGAAGGGACGCTCGCCGGGGTCGACGGGGAGATCGCGGGAGTCGTCCACCTTGGCCAGCCCCCAGTCCATCACGTAGACCTCGCCGTAGTCGCCGATCATGAGGTTCGCCGGCTTCAGGTCGCGGTGCACCACGCCGCGGGCGTGGGCGAACGACACCGCGTGGCAGACCGGACGCAGCAGTTCCAGCAACCGGCGCAGCGGGTATTTCTCCGCCCACGCCGGGTCTTTCTTGCGGCGCGAGAGGATCTCGCCCAGCGAGACCCCGCGCACCAGTTTCATCGTGAAGAACGGTCGGCCGAGCGAATCCTGCCCGATATCATGGATGGGCACGATGTTCGGGTGGTCCAGCGCCGCGGTGATTCGCGCCTCGGTCTCGAACCGCGCCACCCGCTTCTCCCCGACCACGGCGCCGTCCTGCATCACCTTCATGACCAGCAGCCGCCGGAGATTGTCGTCGGCCACCGCGAGGATGGCCCCCATCCCCCCCTGCGCGATGCGACGCTGCACCACGTACTTCTTGTCAGCCTTGTGGAGGATGACCACCGAACGCTTCCCGGCCCGGTCAGCCTCCGGCGGCGCGGGTGGCCGAACCTTGGCGGCGTTGACCTCGCGCGCCGCCGCGGCCGCGCGAGCCTCGGCGGCGGCGCGGTCGAGCGTCCGCGGGTCCCACTCGTCGGTGTCCACGCTCGTCGCCCGCGACATCGCCTGCGCCGGTGACGGCGGCGGCCCCGGCGGCGCGGGCGCGACAACCGCGGCCGGCGCAGCCGGTTGGGCGGCGGCAGCCGGACTCGCCACGCCGGGCGTCGGCGACCCGGCAACCGCGACCTTCTTCTCCACCGTCGCCTTCTTCTTCTTTTTCTTCGCCGCGATCCCTTCCCCGGACCCCTTTTCCGCGGGAACGGGCGCGTGGCCGGCCGCCGTGGCCGGAAGCGGCGGGGGCGGCGGAGCGCCTTCCACCAGCGTGACCGCGCCGGCGAGCGCGGCGGCGTCTTCGTCATCCTCCTCGTCGTCCGCGCTGGGCGGCGCGGGTGGAGGCGACGCCGGCTGGACTCCATCGGCGGACAACCGGAACACGATGCGGGTCTTGCCGATCAACACTTCGTCGCCGTCGGCGAGATCGTGGGAGAAGGCCGGTTCGCCGTTGACCCTGGTGCCGTTGGAACTCTTCAGATCGATGAGCAGGAACCCCGCGCCGTTGCGGACGATCTGGCAGTGCTTGCGCGAGGCCTTGATCTCCAGAATCTGGACGTCGTTGGAACCGTCGCGCCCGATGGTGAACGACGGAACCTGCGCCCCGATCTCCACCACCCGCCGCCGGCCCTTCGCGTCAAAAACTTCCAGGACTGGCATCTGACAACTGACACCTGATAACTAACAACTTCTCCCCGCCCCGCGACCTACTTGCCGCCCAGGCCGGGGATCTTGGGCAGGCCGCCTCCCCCGCCGCCGGGGACGCCGCCCCCGGCCGGTTTTCCGGTGCTGAGGGCGATGATGGTCTGGTTCAGTTTCGCCACCTCCACCTGGAGTTTCTTGACCTCTTCCTGGGTCTTGGCCACCTCGGCCTTGGCGCTGTCGCGCTCCTGCGTCAGGGCCTGGGTCTGCCCCGTGAGCGCCGTCACCTGGCCGGCCAGTTTCTCCTTGTCAGCCGCGACGCTGGTGAGTTGCGCCTTGGTCTTGTCGAGATCGGCTTGCAGGTTCTTCACCTGCTCCTGCGCCTGGCTCCCGGCGTTCTGAAGCCCCGCCGTGATCTTGGCCTGCGCGTCGGTCAGCTCCTGCTGCTTGGCCGTCAGCTGGCCCTGCAGTTCCTTCACCTGTTTCTCGGCGTCAGCCTTCATCTTCTCGGCCTCGGCCTTGGCCTTGTCAGCCTCGGCCTTGGCGTCGCCGGTGAGGGCCTGGGCCTTCCCCTGCATGTTTTGCAGTTCGCCCAGTTGGCCCTTCAACTGGTCGGGAAGCCCCTCCAGCTGCTTCACGCGGCCGTCGAGTTGCGCGGTGTAGTCCTTGAACTTCCCGTTCACCACCGAGTCGTAGTTCTTCACCAGCCCCTGGAGGTCTTCGACCCTCTTCTTCAGCGCCGCCACGTCGTCGGGCAGCGCGCCGCCCAGGAGGTCGCCCATGCTTCCGGGAAGCAGCGACGCCATGTCCTTCCCCTTCAGCGCCTTCACCTTGCGCAGCAGTTTCTCGTTCTCCGCGCGGTTCTTCTGCGCCTCCAGCGCCGAGCCGCTGGTGAACCCGTAGGTGGCAAACACCGCCCCGCCCGCCGAAAGCAGCGCCGGAACGACGATCGCGGCCGCCAGCAACTTGCCCTTGCCCTTCTTGGCGGGTGCGGCCGCGGCCGCGTCCACGGCGCCGCCGCCCTTGCCGTCCTTCGCGTCGCCTTTCGCCTTCTCCTGGCCCTTGCCACCAGCCGGCTTCGGCTCCTTCGCGCCGGCGCCGTGGACTGCCGCCGCGTGAGCCGAAGGGCGTGATTTCTCGCCCGGTTGATCGTGTGGGGTCGGAAGAACCGGAGGGGTGTCGTTCGACGAACCAGCCATGGGACGCTCCTGGAGAGGGCGTGCCCGCGAGTGGAGTGTTCGGAGCAGGCGCGCCGCTCGTTTCTTGTAGTCCACCCGCTGCGAAAAGTCAAGGTTGACGGCGATCCGTCGTCCGGGCGCGCTGCAGGTGGCAGAGGGCGATGGCGAGCGCGTCGGTGACG
>JACQVU010000516.1 GCA_016209585.1 Planctomycetota bacterium | reverse complement strand
GGGCTGGGGACTGAAGGAAGGCCGAAGGCCGAAGGTCGAAGGCGAAAGGCTAAAGTGCGAAGTTTGACGTTCGGCCTTCAACCTTCGACCTTCAACCTTTGATGGAGTATCTTGGGCGAGTCGTTTCCCGGACGCGCGGGGAACCGCGAACGGCATTGGGGTCAGGGGAAGGGGAACAGGGGACGGGGGAGTTGTCAGATGTCAGTCGGCAGAACGCCGCAGTCTTTTCGTGTGAGCACGACACGCCGCGCTCCACCGCCTCCACCATATCGTACAGCAGCGGGTCGGTGGCCTCGCCGCAGGCGCGCGGTCGCCACTGCGTTTGAGGTCGCTGGACACGTTTCGCATGAAGTCCCTTCCACGCAATTCGAGGCCCACCTCCCTGCGCGTCGCGCTCACGCGGGCGGCGGTATGCGCCACGTTCGCCGGCGCGCTGCTCGTCGCGGACAGCGCGGTGATGCGCTCGTACCTTGTGGCGATGGACAACGCGGAACGGGAACTTCTTGCGGCGGCTCCCGCGGCGCGGCCGGCGCCGACGGCCCCGCTTGATCGCGTGGCGGACGCCCGCGCCGCCGTCGTGTTCGCCGGCAACTCGGTGATCCAGACGGGCATCGATCCGGTCACGTTTCAGCGGGAAGCGGGCATTGATCCGTCGCTCTCCGTCCGTTGCTGGTGTATCGACGGCGGGCAGCCGGCGACGGTGCTTCGCGCGCTGAGGCTCGTGGGCGTGACACCGCCGCTCGTGATCGTCGACGTTGCGCCGCGGTCTTTTTTTCCGACGACCGACGAGCGCGCGCGGGATTTCATCACGGGCATAGGCGACGAAGCGACTAAGGCCGGCAAGCGGATCGCGCAGGAACGCCTGACGGGCGCGGTCGACGCGGCGCTGGCAACCTTTCGACAACGCGTGTCGCCCAGACTCGGCGATCCGCGGCCCATGTCGGAGCACGCGCGGGCGGTGCGCGACGGCGTGGCCCACGGCTTCCTCGCGTATCGCGGCGCGTACGGCGGCAACATCGCCACCGTGGAGACGGACCGCTTCTCCATCCGCGCGCGGCTGTTGAACACAAGCCCGTCTCGAGAGCGATTCAAGGCGCAGGCGGAGAGCAACTCGCTGGACCTCATGCGGAAGGGGCAACCGCACGCCGATGCCGTCATCGCCGACCTGACGGGCCACGCATTCGCGCTGGCTGAACGCGGCGGCACGGTGATCATGGTGAACATGCCGCTTTCGCCGCGGCTTCGCGCGCTTGACGAGCGATTGAACGGCGCGCGGTATTCCCGGTTGTCGTCGTGGCTTGACGGCTCGCGCCGGGTTCGCTTCGTGGACCTGGGCGCGGACCCGGCGCTCGCGGCGATGCCGTTCTACGACGGCCACCATCGAGAGTTCGTCGAAACGCGCAAGGCGACGAAGCGCATGGCGGCCATTCTTCGCCCATTTCTTCCCGCCACGCTCATGAAGGCGGCGGCGGCGGGTCCTTGATTCCCAGGTCAATCGCGCATGCTCTTCAACTCCCTGGTGTTCGGCGTCTTCCTCGCCTCGGTGCTCGCGCTGCACTGGGCCTGGCCGTCGCGGTGGTGGACGGCGGAGAAGGCGTTTCTCCTCGTCGCCAGTTACCTGTTTTACGGCTGGTGGGACGCGCGCTTCCTCCTTTTGCTGGCGGGATCCAGCGCGCTGGACTACGTGGTCACGCGCGCGCTCACGGGCGGCGCCAAGCGAAGGCGCGCGTGGCTCATGGCCAGCGTCGCGGGGAATCTGGGGGTGCTGGGGGTATTCAAGTACTTCAACTTTTTCGCGGGAAGCGTGGCCGCCATGCTCGACGCCATCGGGCTTCCCGCGTCTCCCGGAACGCTCGACGTCGTGCTGCCGGTAGGCATTTCGTTCTATACGTTCCAGACCATGAGTCTTTCCATCGACGCGTACCGGGGCCGCTTGTCCCGGTGTCCGTCGCTTCTGGACACGTCGTTGTACGTCGCCTTCTTCCCGCAACTGGTCGCGGGGCCTATCGTGCGTGCGGGCGGTTTCTTTCCGCAGATTCGGCGGAAACCGCGCGCGCGCCCGGCGCTTTTTCTTCACGGTTTCTGGCTCATCTGGCTCGGGCTGTTCAAGAAAACGGTGCTCGCCGACAACCTGGCGCCCATCGTCGACGCCACGGTGAAGGCCCTCGCCGACGCGGAGGCCGTGACCGCGGCAGAGGCGTGGAAGGCCGCGCTCTGCTTCTCGTTCCAGATACTGTTCGATTTCTCCGGGTACTCCGATGTCGCCGTCGGCGCAGCCGCGCTTCTGGGAATCCGGTTCCCAGCCAACTTCCGCGCGCCGTACGTCGCTGTCAGTATGTCTGACTTCTGGCGGCGGTGGCACATTTCGCTCTCCACCTGGCTGAGAGATTACCTGTACGTTCCGCTCGGCGGCAACCGGTTCGGCGAAGCGAAGACGTACCGCAACCTCATGCTCACCATGCTGCTCGGCGGCCTCTGGCACGGCGCAAGTTGGAACTTCGTGCTCTGGGGTGGAATCCACGGCGCGTTGCTCTCCGCCGAACGACGAATCCTCGGGCGCGGGCTGAACTCGCGACCCGCGGGAGTCGCGTGGGACGCGACTCGATGCCTGGTGATCTTCCTCCTCGTGACTCTCGCCTGGGTGCCTTTCCGTTGCCCCGACACCGCGAGCATGGCGGCCATGCTGCGGGCCATGGCCGTCGCGTGGCCGGGCGCGTCGCTTCAAGACCTTGCGGGGCAGACGCCCATCCTGCTCATCTGCGCCGCGATGGTGGCGGTTTCCTTCCTGCGTGAGCGCGCGATCGTCGCGCGCCGCCTGCCGGCGTGGGCGCAGATGACGGCGTCGGTGCTCATGATTTACTCGATCGCCAATCACCGTGGCGGTTCGCATGCTTTCATCTACTTCCAGTTCTAGGCCGAGCGCATGGG
>JACQVU010000512.1 GCA_016209585.1 Planctomycetota bacterium | reverse complement strand
GCCATGGCCCCTCCCCACGATTGCGCGGATCACCGCTTTAACGACGCCGGATCGGCGTCGCCGCACCGGGCCGCAAATCAGCGCTTTTTTTATCGAACCGTCCGCCGCGTGGCAACTGGAATGTTGACGCCACAGATGCGGCGGTCGCCCTTCTGTGGTAGGCTCACCCTGTCCGGCGTGGTCGCCGGCGGGGTCGCGCCCAACCTGGCGCGGGCGAAGCGGGAAGCGAGGACCAGCCATGCGCGAAGCGGTCATTTGCGAGGCGGTGCGGACGCCGGTGACGCGGAAGAAGGGCGAGTTCGCGGAGGTCCGCACGGATCAACTGGTGGCCATCTGTCTCAACGAAATCGCCAGCCGGACGGGGGTGGACCCGCTGGTGGTGGACGACGTGGTGATGGGGTGTGTGACGGCCGTGAACGAGCAGGGGATGAACGTCGCCCGCAACGCCGTGCTCACCGCCGGCTGGCCCATCGAAGTGCCGGGGACGACGGTGAACCGGCTGTGCGGCTCGTCGCTGGAGGCCTTCTGCATGGCCTGCGCCAAGGTGCGCGCCGGCCAGGAGGAGGTGGTGATCGCGGCCGGGGGCGAGAACATGACGCGGGTGCCGATGGGGTCGGACGGCGGCGCGTTCTCCGAGCAGATCGTCGATCGGTTCGACATCGTGCCGCAGGGCATCTCGGCGGAACTGATCGCCCAGAAGTGGGGGCTGTCGCGCCGCGCGCTCGACGAGTTCTCGCTGCGCTCGCATGAGCGCGCCGTCAAGGCCACCGAGAAGGGCTGGTTCGACCGCGAGATCGTCGGCGTTCCGTACAAGACCCCCGAAGGCGAAACCAAGGTGCTGCGCAAAGACACCGGCCCGCGCACCAACACCTCCATGGAGAAACTCGCCGCCCTGGAGCCGGCGTTCAAGAAAGACGGCGTGGTGACGGCGGGGAACTCGTCGCAGATCTCCGACGGAGGATCAGCCGTGCTGATCACCCATCCCGAACGCGCCCGGAAACTGGGGCTGAAGCCCCGCGCGCGCTTCGTGGCCGAGGCCGTGGTGGGCGTGGATCCCACCATCATGCTCACCGGCCCCATCCCCGCCACGCGGCGGGCGCTGAAGCGGGCGAATCTCTCGGTCGGCGACATCGATCACGTGGAGATCAACGAGGCCTTCGCCGCCGTGGCCCTGGCCTGCGGGCGCGACCTGAACTTCAACTGGGAACGCACCAATCCACAGGGTGGCGCCGTCGCGCTCGGCCACCCGCTGGGCTGCACCGGCGCGAAACTGGTGGCCACCACCCTGCACGGGTTGGAGCGCACGGGCGGCCGTTTCGGCCTGATCACGCTCTGCATCGGGTTCGGGATCGGCATCGCCGCCATCATCGAGCGGATCACCGAGTAAGAACCTGTTTCGGCGGGCGTTTCGGCGGCGAGCAGACCTGACGCCGCCCCGCGGCGGGAGCGAATACCGGGCGCGCCGACGCCGGCGGCGTCGTTTTCGGAGGTTAGCCATGACCTTGCGTCCGACAGGCTTGACCTTTGTCGCCGGCGTGTTGGGAATCGCGGGGGCGCTCGCGCCCCGGCCGATCCGGGCCGACGCGGGCGACGTGAGCGCCGTGACCGAAACGCTGACGCGCGTGGCGGACCGCGCCGCGGCGAAGTCCATGCCGGCCGCTTCCTGGGACCTGGGCGGCGCGCTGGAGGCTTGCGGGTTGCTCGCGGCGCGCGAGGCTCTCGACAAGCCGCGCTACCGTGACGCGGCCACGCGCTGGCTGGACCGCGGCCTGGAGGGCGGGGCCGACGCGGGCATCGCGGCGATCGGCCAGGTCGCCCCGGCCGCGCCGCTTCTGGGGGCGGCGGTGGGCGCGGGGAACGGCGCGGTGATCGAGAAGTACCTGCGGGCCGCCGACCGGGCGCTGGATTTCGTGTTCCTGGGTCGGAAACGGCGGCCGGACGAGATGTGGCGCCGGCTCTGGGTGGACGATCTGGCCGTGGTGGCGCCGGCCTTGTCGCGCATGGGCGAGGCGCTGCTGCGCCGCGACCCCGCCGACGAACGCGCCTGGCTCTACTTCGACGCGGCCGTGGGGTATTACCTCTCGTTTTGTCATCTTCAGGACGTTGACACCGATCTGTTTCGCCACGACCCCGAGTCGGCCTCGGCGCGCGAGCCGGTGTTCTGGTCGCGGGGCAACGGCTACGTCTTGCTCGCCGGGGCGGAAATCCTCTCGCGCGTGCCCGACGCCGACGAGTCCCGCGATCCGCGCGCCCGGGAGCGCAACGCGCGCAAGGCGCGGGTGCGGGAGTCGTTCATTCGCCTCCTCAAGTCGTTCGAACACTGTCTCGACCGCGAAACCTGGCTCTTTCCCAACTGCCTCGACTACGGCCGCGAGAGGGGCGGCGCGCGGGCCATGCGCTCCTACCTCGAAACGTCCGGCGGCGCGCTTTTCGCCTTCGCCGCCGCCCGGGCCTACAACCGCGGGTGGTTCGACCCGGAGGCCGACAAGCCCGACTCCCGCCTGCGCCGCGCGCTGGCCGCCTTCCTGGGCGCGGCCCAGCAGGTGTTGCCGGAGGGCGAGGTGTTCGGCGTTCAGGGCGACGCCGGCCGGGGCGGCCTGGCCGACCTCCAGCGCGCGCCGCGCGGCGAGTTCCCGGTCGGCGTCGGAGCGATGCTCCTCGCCGGGTCGGAAATCCTCACCGGGAAATGCCGCGAGCGGCTCGATGCATGGAAACTCCCCGCGCCTCCCCCCGGCGCCGTGCGCTACACCAAGCGGGTGATCGTGACGCTCGAAAACCCGTCCGGCACGGACCTTCCCGACGCCTGGGTGGTGCTGCCGGTGAAGGCCCTGCGCGCCCGCGCCGCGGATTTCAACCCCCGCAACTTCTTCGCGGCGATGGACGGCCGCGAGTGGCCCTCGCAATACGACGTGGTGGGCGCCGAGGGGCGCGAGGAGATCGTCGTCTCCTTCGACTACCAGGGCCGCGAGCGCAAAGAACTGCGCCTCTACTACCACCCCGACCACGATCTGCCCCGCTGGTACCCGGCGCGCGTCGCCGCCGGCCTCGCTCGCCGGCAGACCGCCGACGCGCCCGACTCCCCCTTCGTCCGGCTCACCGCCGACTTCGCCGACCTCTCCCGCCGCCGCGCCGACCAGAACCCGTACGAGCACTTCGGCCCCTGGTGGGAGTCGGAACGCGCCGCCTTCCGCGTCCTCCTCGACCGGCGCAACGCGCTCGAACCGCTCGGCAAGTTGACCGACGCGCCGGCGATGCGCGCCGCTCGCCACTCCCGCACTGGATTCTTCGACCGGCCGGAAGACGAGGTGCGCACGTTGCTGCGCATCGGCGACCGCCGCGCCGGCGAAGGGCCGGTCGGCCCCGGCGCCCTCGGCCTGGGAACGCTGGCCTTCCTGACGCCGAACGGCGCCATCGCCCGCGACCAGACCGACCTCCGCGAAAGCCGCGTCACCGTCGACGCCGCCGGCCCGGTCCGCACGCTCGTGCGCCTCGACGCCCAGGGCTGGTGGCTGGGCGACGGCGAGGCCGGCTCGCGCTGCGACGTCACCAGCGAGTTCGAGATGTTCGCCGGCCACCGCTTCACCCGCGTGCGCCACCGCGTCGCCCCGCGCGCCGCGCTCCGCGTGATGGTCAAGGCCGGCCAGAAATTCAATCTCACCGACCACGACACCCTTGCCATCCGCCTCGACTCGCGCGGCGAGCCGCGGCAGGTGCGCCTCGTCCAGCCGCGCGTCGGCGCCAGCCCGCGGGAGGCGCGCACGGTGGAGGACATCGTGGCGTCGATCAACGCCGGCGTCTCGGCCGTCACGCCGGTGGCCTCCCTGCGCCCCGTGCCCGACCGGCAGGACGGCGCGATGTGGCTGGAGATCGCCTCGCCCGTGAGCGGCGCGCGCCAGTCGGCCATCACGCTGGAGAACGCGGGCGAGCGCGACGCCGCCGCCACGCTTTTGGGCCTGGCGCGAACGCCCTTTACCCGCGCGGCCGACCTGCCCCCGCTGGTCACAGGCTTCACCGAACTCTCGCGCGATCTCGCCGTCCAGCAGGAGCCCTACCGCGATCACCTCTGGTTCTACTCTTACGGCCCCGACGATCCCGACGCGCGGAGCCTGGGACTGGCGGTGATCGCCCACCGGCGGTTCCTGCGCGACCCCCAGCCGACGCTGCCGCCGGCCGCGTTCCGCCAAGGGTCGCACCTGCGCGTGCTGGCGACGCAGGAAGGCGAGACGGAGTACGTTGTGCTCGCGGCCTGGGAGCGCGAGCAGGAGCGCGCGCGGGGCCGGTTTGACGACGCCGAGGACGGCGACGCGGCGGCTTCGCCCGACGACCAGCCGGTTCGGAGCGCGGCGCAATTTCTGAGCCACATCAAGCAGGTTGTTCGGCGCCTCGCCGCGCCGGTGGCCTGGAGCGTGAAGTGATGAATTGCGTTTGTCGTTGCCACGCGCTAAGCGGCGGGCGTATCCTACTTCAGGCTCTGTTTGAAAAGCCCTGCCGGGGTCAAACCGGCTGCGAACCACGCCATCATCGTCACGCCGGATTGCCGTATTTCTCCACGATACCGCCAATCCGTCGTTCCTCGATGGCGCGGTTCTCGCTCGGTTTGACCCTCGCCATGACTTTCCAAACAAAGCCTCGAAGGCATCGGTGAAAGGGTCTCGGCGGCATGGCCCAGGCACGGAAACCAGAGTATCAACGCCGAGGCGTCAAGCCCGGTCGTTTCCGCGATTGGCCCACCGACGCCGAGGCGCCGGAAGTGGTGGCGGCACGGGCCGAGTACGCGGGCAGCGCCCTTCACAAAACGTACCCTTCTCCCGCCGGCCCGCCGGCGTACCGCGCGGACAAGGCGAAGTGCGGGGTGTTCCGCGAGCAAGTCTGGCCGCAGCTGCGGGACGCGCTTCGACGGGCCATCCGGGAGCGCTCGGTGGGGGAATTTCGCGGTCGATTTCCCGGTCGCGCGTGGGTCTTCGTCCACGGCGTTCTCCACGAGGCTCGGCTGCAGAATGAGGAAAAGGGCGAGTATCATGGATTCCCGATCCAAGATCCCCGCCAGTACCCACTTCCGAAGGAGAGGCTCGCGAGCGTTCCAAATGTCGACATCCCTTTCCGTTGGTGGTGATCCGGCGGGCGTTCCGTTGGTCACTCATCCGGCGGGAAAACCAACATCCCTTTCAATCGAGTGGGATCCGGTGGGGCAACCGGCGGCCACCATTCCCGTCGAACAGCGGACGTGGTGCGCGCTGCGCGTGCTTGTCCGTGAACGGGTCGTCACGCGTGTGTACGACAAGGCCCTTCGTGCGGAGCGGACGTGTCTGTACGTGCCGGCGTTCCCAATCGCCGAGTGGGTCGTGCGGAATTGGTGGGCTTTGCTGAACGAACCCTGCCGGGCGGAACGGGTTCCTGGTCGACTCGCGTCCGGGTCCGAGTGGGAGTGGGCACAGCGCCATTGTCTCCGGTGCGCGGAATCCGATCTGCTTCTGCCCGCGCTATACATTTTTCATGACCGTCGCGGACTTCGCGCGGAGTGGCAGGAGGACGAACGTGGGTCGATGCTGAATATGCCCGCGGAGTTTCTTGGTTCCGGGCGCGAGGAACTTGACAACGAGAGCGCGCGGGAAGCCCTCTCGCGGTTCGTATCCGACACGCTTTCGCGGTGCAACAATCTGAACGACATGCGCGTTCACGCTCTTCGCGACGGCTGGCGGGCGATTCAAAACGCGGATACCGGCGAAGAGAAGTTCTGCTCCGCCGCCGGGCGCATGGGTGTCGATCCCTACGACCCGTCCGAACTGACCACGGAACTGGCGAACTTCATCAGTGACGAACTCGACGACCCGGATCGCCCCATCGCGCGAGATCTGATGGAGGTGGCGTCGCTCGACTTCGTCGCGGCCCAATGGCGGTGGATTCGAGGCGCCGTCGGCGCGCGTTTCGGGGCGCGCGAAGGAGCGCGGGAGCGATGGGGCACGGGCAGTGTGCCACCATCGCCATGGGAGTGTGGTTACGCTCTCGCGGACGAGGTCCGGAAGGCCGCACGGGTCAGCCACGACGCGCCGCTTCCAGCCGTCGAGTCGGTGTGCGCGCCGCTCGGAGTGTCGGACATCTCGGACGAGAACGATGGAACTCTTCCAGGCGCAGGCGTCCGTGCCCTCGTGGGATGGACGGCGACTGGCGCGCTCTGCGTCGTCGGGCCGAAACCTCCGCGAGCCACGGCCAGTCGCTTCCGTCTCTCCCGCGGGTTGTACATTGCGCTCGCGGGGTGTGATGCCGGCGCCCGCCTCGTGACGGACGCTTACACGTGGGATCAGCAGGCGTCGCGCGCGTTCGCCGCGGAACTCCTCGCTCCTCGTAGCGCGGTTTCTCGCATGGCCGCGGGCGCCGCCGGTCCGGAAGAGGTCGCCGCGATCAGCGCGAAGTACGAAGTGAGCGCGCGGGTTGTCGAGCGCCAACTCGAAAACGCCGGCGTGCCGCTCACGGGAGAGTAGCGGCCAAGCCGTGGCATGGCGACCACCGCCAACCGCGCCGGCGCCTCGCCGCGCCGGTGGCCTGGAGCGTGAAGTGATCGGTTGTCAGTGGTCAGTTCTCAGACGCCAGTTCGGAGAGTACACTACCTGGTACGTGGTCAAGTCCGCGGCAAGCCTCGGCGCGCTCGACTCGATCCGCGACGTGATGGCCTTCCCCAAGACCGCCCGCGCGCAAGACCTGACGTGCGATGCGCTGAAGAGGTTTCGATCGACCCGATGACCAACGCCGTCGCGAACGCTCTACGGATCGAGGATCGATCGGCTCACGAGTGGTATCGGTTTGTCTTGTCGTTTCCACCCCATCTGGTTCGCGACTACGTGGAACGCTTCGGCCTTGGCGCCGGCCATCGGGTGCTGGACCCGTTTTGCGGGACCGGCACCACGCTCGTGGAATGCAAGAAACTGGGCGTGCCGAGCGTGGGCATCGAGTCGAATCCGGTGGCGAGTTTCGCCAGCCGCGTGAAGGTGCGGTGGAACGTGGACCCGCGCGGACTCGTTCGCCACGCTCGGGAAGCGGCCGACGTCGCCTTTGCTCGCCTTCGTGATGACGGAATCGACGACGACGCCCGCGGCCCGCTCTTCCAGACGAGGCGGATGGCGCCCCTCCGGCGCCTCCCGGACGAGGCTTTCGACATTCTCCTGACGAACTCCATCAGCCCGCGCCCGCTTCACAAAGTCCTGGTGCTTCTCGACGCCATCAAAGAACTTCACGATGACCGCTTCACCGACCATGAACGCCTGGCGCTGGCGAAGGCGCTGGTATTCGGGATCAGCAACCTGCATTTCGGGCCGGAGGTTGGCGTGAAGCCGCCCAAGCCGGATGCGACGGTCGTGGCAGCCTGGATGGGCGAGGTGCGCGCCATGGCCGAGGATCTGGGCCGCTTGCGGGAGGCGGCGGGCGTCGAGTCCGTCGTCCACCAGGGCGACGCACGAGAGATTGGCGACCTTCTGCCGCCGCGAAGCGTTGACGCCGTGATCACTTCGCCGCCCTATCCGAACGAGAAGGACTACACGCGCACGACGCGGCTGGAGTCCGTGCTTCTCGGCTTCATCACCTCTAAGAAGGACTTGCGCGCTCTCAAGAAGCGCCTCGTTCGCTCCAATACCCGGAGCGTCTACACCAGCGACCGTGACGATCTTCTCGTGGCTGACAACGCGGAAATCCAGCGCATCGCGCGCGACATCGAGGCCCGCCGCATCGAGATGGGGAAGACCTCGGGATTCGAGCGGCTCTATGCGCGGGTGACCAGGCTGTACTTCGGCGGCATGGCACGGCACCTGGCCGATCTGCGCCGCGTCTTGCGCCCGGGCGCGCGCCTGGCGTACGTGGTCGGCGATCAGGCTTCGTATCTCCGCGTGATGATCCGCACCGGGCAACTCCTCGCTGATATCGCCGCTTCTCTCGGCTACCACGTCGAGGGCATCGATCTGTTCCGCACGCGGTTGGCGACCGCGACCAGGGACCAGTTGCGGGAGGAAGTGGTTGTTCTGCGATGGCCGGGAGACCCTCTGTAAAGTGAGAGAAGCGCCATGAGCAAGGGTAAAGTCTACGCTCCGATTATCGAAGCCATCTTCCTGTCGAAGTATCAGCCAGGCGCGCGCCAAGTGGATTTCGTGCGCGAAGACATTACACGATTCGCGCGGAGTCTCAAGGTCGAGCAACCCAAGAACCTCGGAGATCTCGTCTACAGTTTCCGGTATCGTGCAACCATGCCGGAGAAGATCGGTGCCACCGCTCCAAAGGGCGAAGCATGGATCATTCGGTCAACTGGACAGTCCCGGTACCGCTTCGTGCTCGTGCCCGACCTTCCTCTGGCGCCGAACGGGATGCTCGTGGCGACCAAAGTTCCCGACTCGACTCCCGGGGTGGTGGCGAAGTACTCCCTGGGTGACGAACAAGGTCTTCTCGCCCGTGTTCGCTATAACCGCCTGATCGACATCTTCACGGGCGTCGCCTGTTACTCTCTCCAGAGCCACCTTCGCACCACCGTCCCCGGAGTTGGCGCAATTGAGACGGACGAACTGTATGTGGGCATCGATCGTCGGGGCGCTCATTATGTTATCCCCGTGCAGGCTAAAGGCGGATCCGACAAACTGGGGCTCGTTCAAATCGAGCAGGATTTCGCGCTTTGCGCGGCGAAGTTTCCGTCGTTGATTCCCAGGCCGATCGCCGCCCAGTTTATGCAGAACGATGTCATCGCGATGTTCGGATTTGAATACACGGACCAAGGGGTCGGCATCGCGGCGGAAAAGCACTATCAGCTTGTTCCCCAGGATCAGGTCAGCGCGGAGGAATTGAGGACGTACAGCGAGCGGACGGAAGAATGAGGGTCACCCGGTCTCCTTGGCGACCATTCCAGGATCGCCGCGCCCTGCGCCCTTCCGTCCGCCCGCGTTTCTCCTCGCGCGCGTTCTTTTCCCTCACCCCCGCCGACTTGCGCCTGTGCCCCGCCCCCGGCGCAAGTCGGGGATCACACGTCGAAGTACATCTCGAACTCGTAGGGGTGGGGGCGCAGTTTGAGGCCGTTGACCTCCTTCTTGATCTTGTAGTCGATCCAGGTCTCGATCACGTCGCGGGTGAAGACGTCGCCCTGGAGGAGGAAGTCGTGGTCGCGGCGCAGGTTGGCCAGCGAGTCTTCCAGCGAGTTCGGGGTGGTCGGCACCTCTTTCAGTTCCTCCGGCGACATGTCGTAGATGTCGCGGTCCAGCGGCTTGCCCGGATCGGTCCGCCGCTTGATGCCGTCGAGCGCGGCCATGAGCATCACGGAGAAGACCAGGTAGGGGTTCGAGGCCGCGTCCGGGCAGCGGAACTCGAAGCGCTTGGTCTTCGGGTTGGTCGAGTACATCGGGATGCGGATCGAGGCCGAGCGGTTCCGCGACGAGTAGGCCAGGTTCACCGGCGCCTCGAACCCCGGCACCAGCCGCTTGTAGGAGTTGGTGGAGGGGTTGGTGATGGCGGTGAGCGAGGGGCCGTGCTTGAGGATGCCGCCGATGGCGTGCAGCGCCATTTCGGAGAGGCCGGCGTACTTGTCGCCGGAGAAGAGCGGCCGGCCCTCCTTCCAGAGCGAGAAGTGCACGTGCATGCCGGAGCCGTTGTCGCCGAAGATGGGCTTGGGCATGAAGGTGGCCGTCCGGCCGTATTTGCGGGCCGTGTTCTTCACGCAGTACTTGTAG
>JACQVU010000515.1 GCA_016209585.1 Planctomycetota bacterium | reverse complement strand
CTCCACGAAACCGGCTCCGTCTTCGTCCAAATCTCCGACGAAAACGTCCACCACGTCCGCGAAATCTGCGACGAGGTTTTCGGCGTTAACAACTTCGTCGCTCAAGTATATTTCCAAACCACGAGTGGCCGGCAAGCATCACAGATTGACCGTGTTGGAAACTACGTCGTTTGGTACGCCAAGAATACCGAGAAGGTGAAGTTTCGCTGCCTCTTCCTTGAAAAACCTCCTGCTGCTGAAGGTGAGTTCTCACTCGGTGACCTTCAATCTCAAGGTGTGAGGACTACCGGCTCATACGAAGTGAAGTTCGACGGAAAGACGTACGTCCCGCAGCCCGGCAATCACTGGAAAATTACGGAACCGGGCATGAAACGTCTGATCGGCGCAGGTCGAGTTGTGGCCATGAAGTCGGTGCTGCGATTTCGGCGATTGCCGACAGATTTCCCGGCGATGCGACTGGCCGATGTTTGGACTGACGTGTCCGGCGGTGCCGGCGCTGAGAAGGTTTACGTGGTTCAGACGGGTACATCAGTTGCCCAGCGCTGCCTGTTGATGACGAGCGATCCCGGCGATTTGGTGTTGGACATCACGTGCGGGAGCGGGACGACGGCGGTGGTGGCGGAGCAGTGGGGGCGGCGCTGGATCACCTGCGACACGTCGCGGGTGGCGTTGACGCTGGCCAAGATGCGGTTGCTGACGGCGGTGTTCGATTACTACCAGTTGGCGCATCCCGACGAGGGCGTCGGCAGCGGGTTGGTCTATAAGAGCGTGCCGCACGTGACGCTGAAAAGCATCGCCAACCACGAGCCGCCCGAACCGGAGACGCTCTACGATCAGCCGTTGGTGGACACGGGCAAGACGCGGGTGACCGGCCCGTTCACCGTCGAGGCCGTGCCCGCGCCGCTGGTGGTTTCGCCGGGCGAAGTCGTAGCGCAGGCGTCCCCGCCTGCCTCTTCAGCATTTTCAAGTTCGACTTCAACCCCAAAGCGCGAGTCGGCGACCAAAGAGACGGCAGGCGGGACGCCTGCGCTACGCAGCGGTTGGCATGCGCGCGGGTATCTCCCGCACTTGAAAGCCGAGGGCGGCACGTACTTTGTCACGTTCCGCCTCACAGACACGCTGCCGAAAGCCGTATTGGAGTCCTATCGTTCGGAGCGGGAGGCAATCGTCAAGCGGGCGGAAGCGGCGGGCCGCAAATTGACGCGCCAGGAAGACGAGCGTTTGGCCGCGCTGTATTCGGAGCGCATCGAGTCGTATCTGGACGCGGGGCACGGGGAATGCTGGTTGAAGGAGCCGCGGATCGGCGGGATGGTGGCCGAGACGCTCCGGCATTTCGACGGCGAGCGGTATGACCTGCATGCCTGGGTGGTGATGCCGAACCATGTTCACGCGGTGGTGACGCCCCGCGAGGGGCACACGCTCAGCGCGATTCTTCACAGTTGGAAGTCCTTCACGGCGCACGAGACGCACCGGGTAGCGCAGGCGTCTCGCCTGCAACTTCAACTTCCGAAGGGAGGGGCGTTCTGGCAGCGGGAGTCGTACGATCACCTGGTGCGTGACGAAGCGGACTTTCAGCGCGTGTGTGAATACACCGTGCAGAACCCCGTGAAAGCGGGTCTTTGCCAGAATCCGGAAGATTGGCCATGCAGCAGCGCGGAAACTCGTCCTGGCGGGGAGACGATGGAAGATGAGAACGCAGGCGAGGACCCTGCTCCGAACCGCAAACAGGGCTACGAGACGATGGAGCATGAGAACGCAGGCGAGGACGCCGGCGCTACGATCGCTGCCGATGCGTCCGTGGCGCGGTCGGGCATCACGTCGCGTTTGACCGAGTGGCGCGACGAGTTGCTGCGCACCGGTCTGCGCGGGCGCGGCGGCGCGGTCTACCGTTTTTCGCGCCTGGAGCCGTTGCCGGGCCTCGTTCATCTGCACGCCGACGGTGAAATCGGCCCGGACGCCGGCGGCAAGAAGCCCCGGAACGGCGAAGCGGCGATTTCGGGCCGGGCGGTGGTGTCGTTCGGGCCGGAGTTCGCGCCCCTGGAACGTCAGCAGGTGGAATTGGCTCTCGACGAGGTCGAGAAACTGCGCCCCCGGCCGGCGGTGGTGGTCTTCGCGGCGTTTCACTTCGATGAAGAGGCGGCCAAGAACATCGACGAAACGCGGTGGCCGGGCGTGGCGTTGCTCAAGGCGCAGATGAACGCCGACCTGTTCACCGACGATCTGAAGAAGCGCCGCGCCGGCAACGAGTCGTTCTGGCTCGTGGGCCAGCCCGACGTGAGGGTCGAGCGGATCGGCCAGGGCCAGGGCGAGAACGAGGGGAAGTACCGCGTCAGCGTCCACGGTTTCGACTACTTCAGCCCGACGGAGGGCAACCTCAAGCGGGTGGAGATCACTTCGCGCGGCGCGGACCACGTGGCCGTCTGGATGCTGGACCCCGACTACGACGGCCGCAGCCTCTACCCGCGGCAGGTCTTTTTTCCGATGGCGGACGGGAAGTCGGGGTGGTCGAAACTCGCGCGGAACCTGAAGGCGGAGATCGACGAGGGTCTCATTGAAGCATACCGGGGCACGGTAAGCCTGCCGTTCGAGGCCGGCGAGCACCGGCGCGCGGCGGTGAAGATCGTGGACGACCGGGGGATCGAGAGTTTGCGGGTGCTGGCGCTCGGCTGACGGTAAGGTGCTTTCGGGAGTGAGAGGGGCCGGTGGAGTAGAATGGGGGAACGGGAGACTGGGTTGGAAGGGGCGGAGCTGGAGAAGGGAGAACGAGATGGCGGAGGGCAACAACCCGACGGAAACCCCGGCTGCGAAGGGCGGAGAAGCGCGAGCGAAGGATACACGGTGGGCCGAGGTCGTCGAACTCCGGTTCGAGGGCGAACGGTTCCAGGACCACGCGCTGGATTTCGACGTCCTTCCCGAGCTCATTCAGTTCAAGAAGATGATCGTTGAAACGGCGAAGGCACTCTGGAAACGGGCGAACCCCGATAGGAAAAACCTCCCGGCGGGGTTCGAGGAGAGGATTCGCCTCCGCTTCGTGACCCTGAAAGAGGGAAGCACGGGGGTTCCGGTGCAGGCACTGGTTCGGGACGCCCCGAACGGCGATTTGTTCGACAAGGGAACGACGGAGGAGGAAGCGATCGAACTCGCGTACGAGGTCTTCGCCGCCAATGAGAAGGGTGAGGCGCTCCCCAATCGTCTGCCAAAGGAGGTTCTGGCGGAATACACGAAGTGCGGCGAGACGCTCCGGGAAGGCGAGTCCATCGGCATTCACCCGCACCACCGTCCGGGGACGACGCCGCGCGAGCCCGCTGCCGCACCGCGGTTCCCCCGTGCCGTGGCGAGGGTGACGTCGGCCACCAGGGAGCGCCTCGCGACATACCGTGAGGCGCCGCACGAGAGCACCATCGAGGTTCAAGGGGAGATCGAGGAAGCAAACGTTCGGCAGAGGCGCTTTGAGATTCGCGTCAAGGAGAAAACAACGGTCCTCGCCGATTTCGACCCGGAGCAAGAGGACAAGGTCACTACCGCACTCAAGGAGCATCGAACCGTCCGCGTGCGGGTGCGCGGCACCGGCGAGCGTTCCCCTGACGGCGCGCCGTTGCGCATCAAGAAGATCGACCTGCTGGAATTCGTCTCCCCGGAAGGGCCGAAGTACGACGACACGGCGCCGCCCATTGAGGACGTGCTGGCGGCTTTCTCGGCAAAAGTTCCGATGGAGGAATGGGAGAAAGTTCCATCAGATGGGTCGGAGCATCTTGACAAGTATATCTACGGGCCGCCGAAGGAATGAAATTCGTCTTCGCGGATACCTCGTACTGGGTCGCTCGTCTCAATCCGCGGGATGATTGGGCCAAAGCGGCGGCTGACGGGCGTTCGGTCCTGGGGCGGGAGGTTCGCCTCCTCACCACCGATGAGGTTTTGGCGGAGTTTCTTACCTATTTCGCCCAATACGGCTCGGCGATTCGCGCACAGGCGGTCGAAGCAGTGCGCGCCTTGCAAAAGGACGCGAACGTCGAGGTCATCGCCCAGTCCCGGGAGTCCTTCAATCGGGCGCTTGATCTCTATGCTCACCGCGGAGACAAAGGATATAGCCTTACCGATTGCTCGCTGATGATCGCCATGAATGATCGCCAGATCAAGGAGGCGCTGACCAGCGACCACCACTTCGAGCAGGAAGGATTCACGATTCTGATGAAGAGGCTGCTCCCCACCTGACCGCGTGCCGCATGCGCACCATCGACCGTCTCATCATCAATTCGCCGTATCAGGAACCGGCGCTTCATTGGGAGTACGACCGCGCGCGGCTGTCGTTCTCCCTGAAAGAGGGCCGACGCCAGGCCGGGTACATCATCGCCACGCCCAACGCGCGCGCACACGACGACCCGGGCATCTTCGTGCCGATCCCCCTGGTGAACCGCATCCGGCCGCTGGTGAAGGCGTGGCGCGATGCCGGATATCCCGGGCCGCTTTCAAGCGTCACGCGCCGCCTGCTGGAATACTGGCGCGACCCGGAGGACCACCAGGACCGCCGCTTCTTCTTCTGCCAACTGGAGGCCATTGAAACCCTGATCTGGCTGACGGAAGGGCCGGAGGCGGATCGGCGGGAGATCGACGTTCCATCCGACGGCGGGCCGTTTCCCCGGTGGTGCTGCAAGATGGCCACCGGATCGGGCAAGACGCTGGTGATGGCGATGGCCATCGCGTGGCAGATACTGAACAAAGTAACGCACCCGGATCGCGCCGGATTCTCGAAAAACGTGCTGGTCATAGCGCCCGGCCTCACCGTGAAGACGAGGCTTGCGGTGCTTGACCCCCGGAACCCGGGCAACTACTACAAGGCGTTTCGCATCGTGCCCGGAGATCTCATCGACCGGCTTCGCCGCGGCAGGGTGCGGGTGTGCAACTGGCACCGCCTCGGCTGGCAGAGCGAAGAGAAAGTCGCGAAGCGCAAAAGCGTGGACAAGCGCGGCGCGCTCAGCGACGAGGCGTACACTCGCCACGTTTTGCGGGACCTGGCCGGAGAGAGGGACATTCTGGTGGTGAACGACGAAGCGCACCACGCCTGGCGAGTGACGGCGAGCGCCGAACGGGCGGGCGTCTCCCGCGAAGAGATAGAAGACGCCACGAAGTGGATCGGCGGGCTGGACCGCGTCCACGCCACGCGCGGCGTGCTGAAGTGCCTTGATTTCACGGCGACGCCGTTCGTCCCGTCGGGCAAACGGAGCAGCGAAGAGGCGCTGTTCCAGTGGATCGTGAGCGACTTCGGCCTGAATGACGCCATTGAGTCGGGCTTGGTGAAAACCCCGCGCGTGGTCATCCGCGACGACGTCCTGCCCGACGCGAAGACGTTGAAGTCCCGGCTCTACCACCTGTACAACGACGACGAGGTTCACGACGACCTGAACAAGCGCGCCGAACCGGAAGAGCCGCTCCCCGGCCTGGTGATCAGCGCCTACTGCCTCCTGGGACACGACTGGCGGGAGCACGAGCGGATGTGGCGGGAAAACGGCAGCCCCACGCCTCCCGTCATGATCACCGTGTGCAATCGCACGGAAACCGCGGCGCGCGTGCGCCTGATGTTCGAACGAAACCCCGGGCTGCTGCGGCAGTTGTTCAGCGACGGGCTTTTCGACCCCGCGAACGTGCTGCACATCGACACGAAAGTGCTCAAGCAGGCGGAAGCGCGAGATGAACCGGAGGCGCCGGAAGAAGACGATCGCGCGATTGAATCTGATGCCGATGATTCCGGCGTCGAACGGAAGCTGACCAAAACCCAGCGTGAAGAGGCGCTGCGCCGCATGGTCGACACCGTGGGCCGCGCCGGTCAGCCGGGCGGGCAGGTGCAGTGCGTGATCTCCGTGGGAATGCTGAGCGAAGGATGGGACGCCAAGACCGTGACCCACATCATGGGGCTGAGGGCGTTTTCGAGCCAATTGCTCTGCGAGCAGGTGATCGGCCGCGGCCTTCGGCGCGTGGTATACGAGACGAAGAAGCAAATCGATCCACGGACGGGGGCGGCGGTGGAGATGTTCGAGCCGGAGTACGTCAACGTCTTCGGCGTGCCCTTCTCATTCCTTCCCCACGAGGGAGGCGAAGGCGCGGCGCCGAAGCCGGAGCCGCCGAAGACGGCCATTGAACCCGACCCGGCGAAGGCGGAGTTCGCGATTTCGTGGCCGAACGTGGTTCGCGTCCACGTTCAGGTGCGCGAGTCGCTGGCCCTTGATCTGGTCCGCGTGAGCGTGTTGGAACTGGATGCCGCCGACTGCCCGACCATCGCGGAGTTGGCGCCGGTGGTCGACGGGAAGCCCGACGCCAGCAAGATTTCCGAAATCAACCTCGACCGCGCCGCGAACGCCGTTCGCGCGCAGGCGGTGGTGTTCGAGGTCGCGCAGATGATCTACGAAAATCCCGGTCTCGGCCTGCACCGCGCCGGCATGGCGGCGCTCGGCCGGCTCGTGCCGTTGGTGGAGGAGTTCCTGCGCTCGGACCGGTTGGCGGTCTTCCCGCGTCTCTTCATGAAAAACGACTCGCGGCGAATGCTGGTGCTCGCGGGCAACACGCCCAAGATCGCCAATCACCTCGTCGACGCCTTGGCCCGCGACAGCGCCGATCTGGTCGAGCCCGAGTTCGACGAATATCATCCGGTTCGCTCGACGCACCAGATGATTCCGTGGAGCACGTCGCGGCCGTGCCACCCCACCAGGCACAGCCACGTGAACTTCTGCGTCTGCGACGGCGGGTGGGAGTCGGCGGACGAATTCCAGATCGACCGCCACGAGGGCGTCGCCGCGTGGGCGAAGAACGACCACCTGGGGTTCGAGATTCAGTACGTGTTCGAAGGCGTCGTGCGAAAGTACCGCCCCGACTTCCTCATTCGGATGAAGAGCGGCGCCATGCTCATCATGGAAACCAAGGGGCAGGATTCCGCCGAATTCCGCGCCAAGCGCGCGGCCGCGGAACTCTGGGCGCGCGCCGTGAACGAGAACGGCGGCTTCGGCCGGTGGCGTTATGAAGTCGCCTTTCGGCCCAAGGAGATCATTGACATTCTGTCGCCGGCGCGGGCCGGCGGGTGAGTTCGACGCCGGCGGAGAAAACGCGGGAGCAGCGCTTGCTATCGCTGCTCCACGTTCGCGCCGCCACTCCCGCGCGGGGCGGCGGCCGGTCTACGCCGTCCGCCCGCCGTGCCGCCGGAACGGAACGGGCGAGAGGCCAGGCCGGCCTTCGTCAGCAGGCTTGGCACGCGCGCTCTGAGGCGTCCTTCGCGGCCAGGTAGGGTTCGATCTCCCGCAGAATGGCCTCTACCGCGTTCCGGCTCCGCCGGCGCGCGAGGCGGGCGGTGATCTCGTTCAGCGTCAGGTGGCCGTTCAGCATCAGGTCTACAATATGCCGCATCGTCGCCGCGCTGAACCGCTCCTGGCTGATCATCAGCGCCGCGCCCGCGTCGGCGTAGGCCGCGGCGTTCCGCGTCTGGTGATCCCCCGCCGCCGTGGGCAGCGGCACGAGCATGGCGGGCAGGCCCACCTCGGCCAGTTCAGCCAGCGTCATGGCGCCGGCGCGGCAGATGGCGAAGTCGGCCGCGGCGTAGGCCAAGTCCATCCGGTCGATGAACGGCAGCACCACGGCCCGCACCCCGGCCGCGGCCCACGCGGCGCGGACGGCGTCGGCGTCGGCCTCGCCCGTCTGGTGGATGACCTGCACGCGCGACCCGGCCCGGCCGATGACGCCGGCGTTCTCAATCACCTTGGCGTTCAGCCCGTGCGCGCCCTGGGATCCCCCCAGCACCAGCAGCGTGCGCCGGTCCACGGCCAGCGTGAAGTGGGTCAGCCCGGCCAGCGGCATGGCGTGATTGATTCCCGGCAGCACGGGGTTGCCCGTCACCACCACGCGCACCTGGGGCGGAAACTTGCCGCGCGCCTCCTCGAACCCCGCCAGCACCGCCGCGGCGCGCGAGGCCAGGAAGGCGTTGGCCCGGCCCGGCACCGTGTTCTGTTCCAGCAGCACGAGCGGCACGCCGGCCGCGCGGGCCGCGAGGCAGGGGAAGACCGACGCGAAGCCCCCCAGCCCCACCACCAGGGCGGGCCGGTGGCGCGAGAAGCGCCACAGGGCCCTGGCGTAGGCGCGGGAGGAACTCCATGCGAACGAGAACATCTTCCCGCTTTCCCACGGCTCCGCCGGGAGCGCCGCGTGGGCGAAGTCGGCCTTGTCCAGCATTTGCGCGTCCAGCGGACGCTCGCTGGTGAGGAACAGCATTTCCACGTCGGCGCGCCGGGCGGCCAGCGCCTTCGCCACCGCGATCCCCGGCGCCAGGTGCCCGCCCGAACCTCCGCCCGCGAATACCACTTGCATGGCGTCCTCCCGTCATCAGGTCAGGTCAGGTCACGTCACGCGCCCGATCCGGCCGCCTCCGCCGGGCGGGGCGTTTCCATTTCCACCTCGATGAATGGCGAGTCCGCTCCGGCCACCACGGCCGAGGCGCTCCCGGCCCGGCCGCGCCACCGTGCGAGCCGCGAACGCGCCCAGGCCAGCGCCGACGCCGCCAGCGCGCGGCCCACCGCCGCCCGGCGCCGGACGCCCGACAGAACGCTGGCCGGCCGAATCGCCCGCCCAACCGTCGCGAAAACCGCGCGCAACCGGCGCTTCAGCCGCGCCAGCCGCGACGACGCCGGCGCGCCGTCCACCGCCGCCACGGCGGCGGGCACGGGCGAACCGTCGTCGATGAAGGGACTCTCCGCGCGCATCGCCGCGGCCAGTTCACGGTCCGTCAACCGGCCGTGCCGAATCGTCCCCGCGATGTTGATCAACAACCCCACCGCCAGGCAGGTGAACAGCAGCGACGAGCCGGAATAGGAGAGCAGCGGCAGCGCGATGCCCTTGTTGGGCAACGTGCCGGTCACCACGGCCACGTTCACCGCGGCCTGGAGGCAGATGGAGACCACGATGCCCAGCGCCAGGAAAAACCCGAACTCATCCCTCACCCGCGCGCAGACCCGCAGCCCGAAGGCCGCGAAGAGCGCGAAGAGCGCCAGCACGCCCAGCGTGCCGGCCAGCCCCAGTTCCTCGCCGATGATGGCGTAGATGAAATCGGTCGTCTTCTCCGGCAGGAAGTTCTGCTTGGCGGTGGAAAGCCCCAGCCCCTTCCCGGCCGCGCCGCCCGATCCGATGGCCAGAATGCTCTGCCAGGTCTGGTAGGCCTTGCCGGCGCGGTGCGCCTCGGGATGAAGCCAGACCTCCAGCCGCTCGGACACGTGGGGGAAGGCCGCGATCATGGCGGCCGAGAAGAGCATCAGGCCGAGCAGCAGGAACGGCAACGCCCGCCCCACGCGAAGCCCGGCCACCCAGAGCACCACGAAGGAGACGAGCAGAATGAACACCGAAGTGCCGAAGTCGGGCGCCAGCGCCGTCGGCGCGATCACGGCCAGCGTCGCGCCCACCGCCGGCAGAAGCCCGCGCCGCGGGTCGGCGATGCGCGGCCCGACGCGCGCGGCGTGCGCCGAGAGGAAGATCAAGAGCGCCAGTTTTCCCAACTCCGAAGGCTGCACCTGCCACCCCCCCCCGAAACGCAGCCAGCGCCGCGCGCCGTTGACCTCGGCGCCCACGCCCGGAATGAGCGTCAGGCAGAGCAGCGCCACGGCCCCGGCCAGAATCGGGCGGGCGTGCCGCTCCAGCGCGCGATACGGCAGCAGCGAGGCGCCGACCAGCGCCAGCAGCGCCAGACCGACGGACTGCAGTTGCTTCAACAGCAGGGTCTCCGGATCGTGCGTTCCCGTCACGCCCAGCGAGATCGCCGAGGCTGAGAAGATCATCACCGTCCCCAGCGCCACCAGGGAGACCGTGACCAGCAACAGGCCGTTTCGCGGGTGAATGCGCCACATGCCGGGAACGCGGAGCCGGAGAGGAAGAGCGCGGGAGCGGACGCCGGGCGGGAAAGATCCCCGCCCGCGTCATCAACACCCATGTCTTCGGCGTTTGACGCGAACCGCTTTGATTCGCGGCGCTCGTTCACCCGCCCCCCGGCGACCATGCACGGGCGATGACGCCTCTTCGGAACCCAGGAACCCATGAACGGCCCAGCGACGGAACGCCACGGTTCGTGGTTCCAGGTTTCTGGTTCACGGTTGCCACGAATCGAGAACCGCGAACGGCGAACTCGTCTGTGCCGTTTCCTGGTTTCCTGGGTTCCTCAGCGGCTTTCGCGGCCGTGAACGATAGCCGCTTCAACGGGCTGAACGGTTACTTCTTGCCCGACCGGATTGTGCCGACGGGATGTACAACCCACGCCCACATGAAACGCCTTGTCAACCGTGGAGTCGCGGCCGCCGAACAGGAACCCGGACTTGAGCGACGGGGCGACGGGCCGCCGAACAGGAACCCGGAGCGTGAGCGACGGGGCGACGGGCCGGCGAACAGGAACCCGGAGCGTGAGCGACGGGGCGACGGGCCGCCGAACAGGAACCCGGAGCGTGAGCGACGGGAACGCCCTGTCAACCGCGGAGTTACGACAAATCCGAGAATTCTCTCTCTCTCTCAAGAGATATAATGCT
>JACQVU010000524.1 GCA_016209585.1 Planctomycetota bacterium | reverse complement strand
GTCAGCCCTTCAGGCGTCCCCGCCCAGGCGCCGACCATCTCGGGCTTCGAGAGCGACGACGCAACCTTCACCTGGCGCCGGGGCGTGAGCGGCCACGCCGTCGCCGAGTTGCGGATTCCCGGCGCGGTGCGGGTCGAGTCCGGAGGCATGCGTCTGGCCGGGGCCGACGCCCGTTTCTTCCCGGCCGAGCAGGGCCGGCTGGAGATCGCCTCCGTGCGGGAAGCCATCTTTGAAGCCGCTCGGTCGGCGGCGCCGGCCGGCGCGCCGGGTCGGCCCGCGGCGGGCGGCGTTTCGCTTCTGGGGCTGCGCGGCCGGCGTCTGCGCCTCTTGACCGACGGCTCGCTGACCCTGGTCGAGGCGCGGCGGGGGGTGCAACGGCTGACGGCGCGGAACGTGAGAATCAAAGGCGATCCTCCGGCCGCGGGCCGCGGCGCCCCGCGCGACGCCGGACTGGTCATCACGGCGGGAACGTTCGTGGCGGAGTATCGCCCCGCGGTTCGGCACCTCGAGCGGATGGAACTGGGCAACGATGTCCGCGCCCACACACTGCTGCCGGACGGCCGCCGGGGCCACGTGGCGCGCGGTGAGCGCCTGTTGCTGACGAGCGAGCGCGCGCCGCGGGAGGGGGGCGGCGCCGACTTCCACTCCCGCCTCACGCTGTTCGGCCGGCCGCCCATGCTGGAAATCGCCGAGACCGAAACCCTGCGCGCCGCCGGCGCAGAGTCCACCGGCGGGGCCGCGCCGCCGGTGAGGTTGCTGGGCCACGACGTGCTCTGGGCGCGCGAACCGATCGTGGCGGAGTGGCATGAGCGCGAAACTCCCGGCGCGCCGGACCTCCTGTGCGCCTGGGAGGTCCGGCTGCGGCGCGACGTGCAACTGCGCTTCATCGCGGAGCCGGCGACGGAAGCCGAGACGGCGCCGCCCGCCGGGGGCCGGGGCCGGGGCGCGGGTCGGCGCGGCTCTCCCTTCGCGCGCGGCCAGCGACAGCGTTTCCTCAGCGCCGACGAGATGGTCTGGTTTTCGGCGCCGGCCCCCTCCACGGGCGCGGCCTCCGGCGACCGGTACGAAATGGTGGCGCGGCGCGAGGGGGGTCTGGTGGAGTTCGCGTTCGATGGCGTCGCGGGTGACGCCGCCGAGGTCCGGATCTCCCGCGCGCCCGTCGGCCCGGCCGGCGGCCACGCCGAGCGGGTGGACGTCGCCGGCCGCACGACGCTGTTCTTCACGCAGATCGACCCCCACCCGCTGTTCGGCCCGGGGGGGCGATCCGGCGGCGGGGCCGGCGCGGCGGTGCGCTCGGAAGTCAACACCGATGGCCCGGTCTCGCTGAAAAGGCGGCTCGGCCCGCCGGCCTCGGGGGACGGCGAGCGCGGGGTGTCCTATCTTCTCGAGTCGGCTTCTCCCTCCAAGTGCGCGCACGCGGCGGTCGATCGGCCGGAGGCGCCGTTCGGCTCCGGCGCGCTGCCACCGTTCCGCATGACGCTGGAGCCGGCCGTGCCCCCAGGCGGCGTCAAGCCCTGCCTGCGGGTCACTTCGTGGGAGCCGCTGGGGCCGGGTTCCGTGGAGCACCGGGCGCCGAACTTCACTTTTCGGAGCGGGCAACCCGGCGTCGTGCGCGACGACGATCCGCGCCGCTCCGACGTGGCAGAGGGGCGCGGCCCCGTCCGGTTGGATCTCCTGCTCTCAAAACGGGAGCCGCGAACCGGGAAGTGACGGATGGCCTCCACCGGCCCCGAGCCGTCCGACGAGGAACTGATGCTGCGCGTCCGGGCGGGGGACGAGGCCGCGTTCGCCATGCTTTATGACCGCCACCAGGCGCGAACCATCAACTTCGCCTGGCGGATCACCGGAAGCCGCGAGGACGCCCAGGAGGTGCTGCAGGATGCTTTCCGGTACCTGTTCACCAAGGCGCCGGAATACGAACCCAAGGCGAAGTTCACCACGCTGCTCTTCACCGTCACGCGCCATCTGGCCGTGAACCGCGCGCGCCGCGCCCGCCGCGACGCCCACGCGAGCGTGGAGCAGGCGCTGGACGTGGTGGACGCCGGCGAATCGCCCCCGGCGGCCGTCGTGCGCGGCGAACGCGCCAGCCGCGTGCAGCGGGCGCTCGACCGGCTGCCGCCGCTTTTCCGGGAGGTGCTGGCGCTCCGCATGGTGGAAGACCTGCCCTACGCCGACATCGCCGCCGTGCTCGGCGTTCCCGAGGGCACGGTCAAGTCACGGCTGCACAACGCGATTGAGCAGCTGCGCCTCATCTATCAGCGAACCTGACCCCGTTTTCTGGTGGAACACGGCGGAGGCATCTCATACCATTAGCATGGGTGTGTGTTCGCCAGGCTCGAACCCTGTAACCGGGTTCCGAACCCCTCCGAGAGGTTCTTCCCGTGAATGGCGCGCAGTTTCTCCGGCAGCGCGACGCCCTCGGCCACGAAGAGCGGCGCTATTACCGCAACGCGCTCTTCGAACGCTTTTATGGCCTCGTCCTTGATATCGCCGCCTCCCCCCGCTTCCACATCAGCGGGCGGGCGGCGCTGGCTGACGAACTCCGCCAGGAACTGGCGCTGGTGTTGCTGGCGGTGCTCGACAGCGGCTCGCCCGACCTGCCGCGCGGCGGCTCGTTCGCCGAGTACATCGCGGCTCGCCTCTGGAAGGAGGCGCGCAAGGTGCATACCTACGCTTGCCGCGGCGTGAGTCGCCGGGAATATGAGACGATAGACCGCGAGCGCCATCGCGCGGACCGCGGCGGATCGCCGGCGCCGGAGCCGGCGCGGGCGCTCGCGTCATTCGAGCGCGACCTCTCCCTCGACCGCCTGGCGGCCGCGCCGGCCGACGTTGACGACCGCGACATCGACGACTGCCTGGACGAAGTCCTGCCCGATTTCACCCCCGGCGAACGCGCCTTCGTCTCCCGCGCCTGGGGGTTGTCCGGCCCCGCCGAGCCGATGCGCGACCTCGTCCGGGAGTTCAACGTCTCGCGCCACCGCGGCTACGCCGTCCTGCGGGAGGCGCGCTCGCGCGTCCAGCGGTTCCTCTCCGGCGCCGCCCGCGAGTAGCGCGTTCCTCACCGCGCCGTTTCCAGCACGGCCCGCGCCGCGCGGGCGCTGGCTCCGGGCAGCGCCACGCGCCGACGCAGCGCGCGCATGGCGGCCAGCGCCGCCTCCCGCCGCGGGCCGTCCTCCACCAGCGCGGCCGCCGCCGCCGCCATCGCGTCCGGAGAGTGACGGCTGCCAAAGAACTCGGGGACGAGTTCGCGGCCGGCCAGGATGTTCACCATGCCGATGTGCCGGGTGGCGATGAGTCGCCGGCCCAGGGCTTCGGTGAGCCGGGAGACCCGGTAATGGATGGTCATCGGCGCGCCGAAGGCGAAGGTCTCCAGCGTCGCCGTTCCGGACGTGACGAAACAGAACCGGGCGGCGCGCATCACGTCGTGCGCGCGGCCCGCCAGCACGGCGTGGTCCAGCCGCGAGCGGGCGAGGCGGGGGCGGATTTGGGCCGCCAGCGCGGCGTGGGCCGCGGGGCAGAGGTACTTCATGCCGGGGATCCGGGCATCGAGCCGCTCGGCGGCGCGGATCATGGTGTCGAGGTTGCGGTCGATCTCCTGGGGGCGCGATCCGGGCAGGACGCCGATGACCCGCTGGCCGGGCCGCGCGCCGGCCAGCGCGAGGAAAGCCGCGTCGTCCGGCCCGGCGGCGGGGGCGTCGAAAATCGGATGGCCCACCCATTCGACGGGGAGGCCGGCGGCGCGGTAGATGGGGACCTCGAAGGGGAAGAGCACCAGCATCTTGTCAAGCACGCGGGCCATGGCGCGCACGCGGCCCCGCTTCCAGGCCCAGACCTGCGGGCTGACGTAGTAGCAGAATGGCACGCCCGACCCCCGCATGCGGGCGGCCAGCCGCAGGTTGAATCCGGGGTAGTCGATGGGGACCACCACGTCGGGCCGTTCGCGGAGCAGGAACTTTTCGGTGTCGCGGCCCAGGCGCAGGAAGTAGGGCAGCCGCGCCAGCACCCGCGCCACGCCCATGACCGGCTCGCGCGCCAGGTCGGCGAGCAGGTCGCAACCGGCGTCGCGCATCTCCGCGCCGCCCAGGCCGGTGAAGCGCGCCCCCGGCGCCAGCCGCCGCGCCTCTTGGATCAACCCCGCGCCCAGGCGGTCGCCGGAAGGTTCGCCGGCGATGAGGAAGAGGCGCGGCGCCGCTGGCACGGGCTGGTCCTTCACCGGCGGGCCAGGGTCGAAAGGTATTGCTCCGCGGCCCGCACGCCGTCGCAGGCGGCGGAGGTGATGCCGCCGGCGTAGCCGGCGCCCTCGCCGACGGGGTAGAGGCCGACCACCGCCGGGGATTGGAGCGTGTCATCCGCGCGCAGGATGCGGACGGGCGCGGAGGTGCGGCTTTCCACCGCGACCACGGCGGCCTCGGCCGTGATGAATCCGCGCATGCGTCGGCCGAAGCGGTGGAACGCGCGGCGCAGCGTCTCGAACACGAACGGGGGCAGGCATGGGCCAAGACGCGCCGGCCGCACCGGGTTGGGGCAGGAGGTCGGCGGCGGGGAGGCCGGCGGACGGTCGTCGAGGAAGTCGGTGAGTCGCGAGCCGGGCAGGGCGTGGGACGATCCCGGCGGGTTGACCAGCGCGGCGAAGGCGCGCTCCAGGTCGGCCTGGAAGCGCAGGCCGCGCGCCGGGTCGTTTCCGGGGCAGTCGTCCTCGCCCACGCTCACCACGACGCCCGCGTTGGACCAGGGCGAGTTCTTCAGCCGGTTGGACATGCCGTTGGTGGTCACGCCGCCCGGTTCGGTGGCCGCGTTGAGCAGGTAGCCGCCCGGGCACATGCAGAACGTGTAGCATGCCCGCGGCGGCTCCCCGCCGGCGCGGCTGGCGTGGGTGAGATGGTAGCGGGCCGGGTCCAGGCCGGGGTGGCCGGCCAGGTCGCCGTACTGGATGCGCGTGATGAGCGCGCGCGGATGCTCCACGCGCACCCCCACGGCGAAGGGCTTGAACGCCAAAGGCGCTCCCACCCGCGCCATCTCCGCGTACACCGCGCGCGCGGAGTGGCCCGCGGCCAGGAACAGCGCGTCGGTCTCGATCCGCTCGCCCCGGTCGGTGACCACGGCGCGCAACCGGCCGCCACGGGTCTCGATTTCCGCCGCGCGCGCGTGGAAGCACGTGTTCACCCCGGCTGCGGCGAGGTGGTCGATCAGCGCCGCGATCACCCGCCGGATGCGGTTCGATCCCAGGTGCGGGTTGGCCTCGCGCCGGACCTCCGGCGCGGCCCCGAACCGGACGAACGTCTCCATCACGAACGGAATGTGCGGCGACCGGATGCGCGTGAACAACTTCCCGTCCGACCAGGCCCCGGCGCCGCCCGCCCCAAAACAGATGTTGGTGCGCGGATCCAGCGTGCCACGCCGCATGAACAGCGCCATCGCCCGCATCCGCTCGCGCATGGGTGCGCCCTGTTCCAGAAGCACCGCGCGCACCCCCGAGAGCAACAGCCGCCACGCGATGAACAACCCCGCCGGCCCCGCGCCCACGATCACCGGCCGCGTCTCCGGCGCCGGCGCGGCCGGGAACTCGAACGGCGGCCGCGTCTCGTCGCCGGCCTCCGGCAGACCGACCGAGTAGACCACCCCCAGCCGCCCCTTGCGCCGCGCGTCCAGCGACTTTTTCAACACCACGTGCGCCACGCCCGCCGGCAACCCCGCCCGTCGCAGCGCCTCGTCGAAATCGGCGGGGGTATGGTCGAACGGCAGGCGAATGTCATGCAAAACGCGCATGCCAGGCAACCGTTTCCCCCGCTCGTCCCGTGCGAGTACGTCTCGG
>JACQVU010000034.1 GCA_016209585.1 Planctomycetota bacterium | reverse complement strand
TGCATGCCCATCTTTCTTCTCCTTGGTTGGCGCGATTTTTCCGTTCACCATGCTGCGCCACTCCCGGAGACACCCTCAACACGCGCTTCAAATGTGCGAAAAAAAGCGTACGTTATCCGTTATCGGGCGCTCCACAGGCGGATCGCAAGCGTTCCCACCGGAGCCGACCGTGCGAAACCCGCGAATTCGCGCACCCTGGGCCTTGTTTCGCGCGAGAATGCCGGTAAGCGGACGCAACGCGACGAGTCCGGGCGAGTGGCGGAACCGGAAGACGCTGGGGACTTAAAATCCCCTGGGAGCAATCCCGTGCGGGTTCGAATCCCGCCTCGCCCATCCGGCCCCGGCGCGCGAGCGCCGCGGAAAACCGCCTCACGGACGACCCGGCCCACATCGCGTGGACACCCGCGCCCGTCTCCCTCACTTCTTGCCGCCCGAAGCGACGATCTCCGACAGCCGCTTCACGAACGGCACGGGCCCCCCTTCCATATACCCCATGTCGCCAAGTGGCTGGGCGGAACTGGAAAGCACCTTGATCGTGGGGAACCCCTGAACGGCGAACTTCTCGGCCAGGCCGTCGTTTTGCGCCTTCAGGTGGGCGGGAAGTTCCTTCTTCTTCGGGAAGTCGAGTTTCACCAGCACCAGGTTCTCTTTGGCGTACTTCTTGAACTCTTCCGTCTCGAACACCTCTTTGTCCAGTTTGATGCACCAGCCGCACCAGTCGCTGCCGGTGAAATCGAGAAGCAACGGCCGGCCAAGCGCGGCCGCGAAGGAAACGGCGGCCTGATAGTCATCGAGCCACTCGCCGGAATACTTCGGCTGGGGCAGTTTGTCCTTGAGGACGGAGACGAGCTCGTTCGCCGCCGGCGCCTTGGCGGCGGAGTGAAGCAGCGTGTTTTTCGGGAGATCAACGAGAGCGATCTGCACGTCGCCGCTCTTCACCTGATGCTGCTTCAGCAAGTCGTCGACTTCCTTCAGCGACGCGGCGGAAGAAGCGCCGGCGCCCTTGCGTCGAACACGGGCCACCACCATGCGGCCACCCAGCCCGATCATGTGCTTGTCGCGCAGCAGCGCGGAAACCGCGGCGGCCCGCTTGGCGTCGTCGTCTTTCTCGACGATGAGCAACAGGGGAACCTCCTTCTGCTTGGCGAGCTCCGCGGCCACCGCGTAGTTGGTCTGAGGGTGAATTTGCGGGCGCGAGCCAAGCACCGCGTCGGCGTTGGCGCACCACGCCTTCGGCCCGCCTTCGATGTAGCCGGATCGGCCGAACGGCTCGCCCTCTTCGTCAAGGAACAGAACGGTGGGGTAGCCCCGAATGCCGTACTTCGCGGCGAGTTTCTTGTTCTGCTCCGTCAGCGGCTTCGGTAACTCTTTCTTCCGGGGAAAGTCGAGTTCGAGCAGCACGACGTTCCCCGCAGCCCACTTGCCGAACTCCGGCTTGCTGAACACCTCTTCCTTCAACTTGATGCACCAGCCGCACCAGTCGCTGCCGGTGAAGTCAGCGAGGATGGGCTTGCCCGTTTTCTTCGACTGCGCGACGGCTTCGTCGTACGACGTGAGCCACGCGTCAGCCGCGCGCGCCGCGGGGGCGGCGAGGAAGAGTGCGAGCAGCGTCAGGAGGATTGCGATCACGGTGTTGCGTTTCATGAGTACGGCCCTTGGTTTTCGCGCCCGATCCGCGCCGCGCGCATGGAAAACAGCGCAAGTGGACGGGTCGGAGTGTATGGCATCGCCCGATGCTTCAACAAGTCTCCGCCGAACATTTCCCGACAGTCGCATTTTAACCCTTCGCCTCCCCCCGCCGTGCCAAAAAAACATGTCATTCCTTCCCATGATCTATCTGTCACGAGGGGCGGGGGGCGGGGGGCGACCCGCGCTCGTGAGGGCGTCTGGTCAGACCGCCTCACGGCGGCACTACGAACGGCCCGCCTTGGCCGCGGGCTTCTGGAAGAGCATCACGTACTCATGCTTGAAAATATAAAAGCCGCCCAGCAACGCGCGGTAGCGCCACAACGGCCCGCTCTTGCCCTTGCCCCGTTCGTTGCCCTGGATGTCCTTCACGATAACCGCCTTGAGCGCGGGCCCGGGGCCAAGGCGCAAGAGAGCGTTCATGCAAAGGAATCCCAGGGGCACCACTTGCCGGTGCTCGTACATGTCGCCGATCACCAGCCCCAGGAAACGGCCGGGCGCCAGCAGTCGCAGGCCGGCGCGGGCGATGCGGGTGAAACGCGCCAGGAAGCGCCGGGTGTCGCTTTCGGCGGAGAGGTCGCCGGGGAGGTCAGAGAAGCGAATGATATCGCGGTAGGGCGGGTGTAGGATGAGCAACCCGGCCGACGCCGCGCCCAACTCGCGCAGCGCGGCGCGGACCAGCCGGTGGGTCTTTGGGGCGGCGCTGTCGCCGGCGATCAGGCGCGTGTGGTCGCTCTCACCGCCCAGCCGCTCGCGGACGAGGCGCACGAGCCGGGGTTGGATGTCGACGCCGACGCACTTGCGGCCGAGGGCCCGCGCCTCAATGGCCGTCGTGCCGGCCCCGAGGAAGAGGTCCAACACCACGTCCCCCGGCCGCGTGAAACGGGTGATCAGTTGGGTGGCGATCTGGGGGACGAAGTTGCCATGATACGAAAGGGTATGGCCGCGCCCCGTGGCCCGGGAGGGGAAAAGCCAGAGCGAGTCGGTGAGCACGTCGGGCCGATCCCGCCACCGCTTGGGGTGGAGGTCGGTGTAGGGAGGAGGCCGTGGAGGTCGGCGGGGCATTCGGGAGTCGGGGGGGGCGGGGGTCGGGGA
>JACQVU010000506.1 GCA_016209585.1 Planctomycetota bacterium | reverse complement strand
GGGAGGATTCGTCGCCACGGGGGGCGGGGGTGAACGGTTACGCCCGCGGGGATAGCGGACGTGGTCGTCGAAGCGGTCGTTGTCGTCGTCGGAGTTGATGGCGCCGAAACCGACCGTGCCGGGGGAGAACTGCCGCGCGGCGCGCAGGGCGAAGTCCAGGTCGGCCTGGGTGATCTGACCGTCAGCGCCGGGGCGGGAGGCTGACTCCGTCCGCGCCACCACGGCCAGTTCCTGAATGTGCGCGCCGGTGAAGCCGTCGGTGCGCTCGGCCAGGGCGTCGAGGCGATCGGGGCCGACGCCGAACCGGCCCAGCAGGAAGCCCAAGTGGGCGCGGCGAACCGGGAGGTCGGGGCGCGGGAAGGAGATCACGCGGTCGAAGCGCGAGGGGCGCTCGCGCAGCGCCGGCTCGATCACGTCGGCGTCGTTGGTGGTGGCGACGACCAGCAGCCCGCGGTTCTCCTGCATGCCGTCCAGTTGCACCAGCAGTTCGCCCAGCGTGTCGGAGCGGGACTGGATGGCGCCGCGGGGCGAGGCGTAGAGGTCCAGGTCCTCGAAGAACAACACCGCCGGCGCGCACTCCCGCGCCAGGAGGAACGCGCCGTGGATGCCCTCCGGCGTGCCCACGTCGCGCGCCGTGGCCCAGAGGAACGTCACCCCCGCCAGCCGGCAGGCGAGGATCTTACCGAACAGCGTCTTGCCCGTGCCGGGATCGCCCGCCAGCAACAACCCGCGGCGGTGGGGGACCCCCATTTCCTGGTAGAGCGGCGCGCGCTGGAAGAAGGTCTCCACTTCGAAGCGAAGCGTGTCCTTTAGTTCCTCGCTCACGAACAGGTCGGCCCAGTCGTAGGTCCGGTCCAGGTCCAGGGGCTCGCCCGCGACGGTGATCTTCGCCCCCCGGAAGATGTTGTGCGCGCGGGTGTACTCCTCCAGCCGGCGCAGGAACTCGCACGGAAACCCGTCCGGCAGGCCGGCCACCGCGATGCCCACCACAACCATGCCCTCATAGGAGGTGGTGTCGTCGATGCCCACCACGGCCCACTCGCCGCCCCGGCGGAAGTACCGGACGGCGCGCGAAAGGCAGGCGTGGGTCCGGCCGTCGGGCGTCTTGACCTCGGCGCGGGCGACGCCGCTTCCGCCGTGCGGGCGATCGGCCACGTGTTGCCAACCCGCGAAGATCTCTTCGATGCCGCGGTTGAGCGGCAGGAGCGCGTGTCGTGGGAACTCCTTCAGGCTCCAGTCGACGTCCTGATCGTCCCGCAGGCCGAAGAAGGCCCCCGGGGAGTCGCAGCGCAGGCGCTGGATCTCGGCGTACCCGCGCCAGAACTCCTCCGCCACCCCGCGCACCGCGGCGGCCTCAGCCTCGTCGCCCTCGGCCACCACCTTGAGGAACTGGCAGGGCACGTAGGGGTCGGCGGCGCCGCCGTGGCCCTCGGTGCGAAGTTCCACGGGGCAATCGTCGGTCTCCAGCAGCGCGTGCACCAGGTAGGGAACCGGCCCCTCCGCGTAGCGGCTGCCCTGCACCCATTCCGCCACGACGCCGGGCGTGTGGCAGTCGATGCCCAGGCGCTGCAACGCGCGCCCCACCGACTCCAGGTGATCGCCGGGAATAACGAACGCGTACCGCACCCGGCCGTCGGCGATGGCCACCTCCGGCTCATGCCCGTCACGTTCCAGGGGCGACGGCGGAACCATCAGCGATCCCCGGTGTCCGGCTTTCCCGTCCGCGATGGAGCCGACGCCGGCCCGGTCGCTGGCCCCGCGGGCGATCCGGGGGCCGTGGCCCCGGCCGGCCCGCCGGCGGCGGGAACGGGAGAAGCGGCGCGGGCCGCGGCGCTCGCGCCCACCCCGCTTGGCCCCGGCGTCACATCGGAAGCGGCGGCGCTCGAACCGGCGGGGCCGGCACCCGCCCCCGCGATCCCGGACAGGCTTGCCCGGACGATGCGCACCACCTCCGGGATGCCGTCCGGCTTGTTGACCACCGCCACCACCCCCGGCTCGCCTCCCAGGTCTTCGCGCACCGACGGGTTCAGATAGGCCGAGAACACCACGATCTTCACCTCCGGCCGGGTCATGCCGATTGACCGAATGGCCGAGAGGCCGTCCCACTCGGGCAGTTGCAGGTCCATGACGATGACCTGCACGTCGGAGGAGGAGGCCGCGCGGAACGCGGTTCGGCCGTTGGTCGCGGCGTTGGCCTCAATCCCGGCCAGTTTGAGCGCGGCGACCACCATCCGCGCCGTGGCGGCGTCGTCGTCCACCACCAGCACCGGCGAGCTCTTCTGGATGAGGAACTGGGTCTGGTGTGAAGCCATCGGATCACCTGGCCTTCCCCGCGCATCGCCCACGGCGGACAGCCCGAAGTATACCCGTTCAGAGCCGATCGCGCCCCGAAAACGCGATCTCACCCGCCCGCGTAGGTGATCTTCCACGCCTCCCGCGCCGCGCCGCCCTGGTCGCGCTTCGTCGCCGACATCACGCGGCCCCCGACGACCTGGAAGGACCACTCGAACTTTTCGACCGCGCCGGAGATCGTCGCCTCCTCGCCGCGGGGGAAAGCGCCTTCGAGCGTGATCCGCCGTGACCGCGCCACGGCCCCGCCTTCCCGCGCTTCCTCCGACGTGCACACGAAGAGCCGCCCGCCGAGGCGGTCGAGCCGATAGCCGATCTCCTCAAGGACCGGCTCGGGGGCTGCCGCGGCGCCCGGGGGCGCGGCCTGCCAGGTGAAAGTCTCCTCCCGCGCCGGCTCGTGGCACGCGGGATCCGCCAGCGTCGTCCGCGCCACGAGATTGCCTTGGGCGTCGAACGTCCGCCGGCCCGTGATCTGGCCCCGATCGTCGTACACTTCGCCGGCGGCGGGCGTTCGATAGAACACCCGCTGGTAGCGCCGCGTCAGCCCGGTCCCGTCCATCAGGTGATCAATCTTCACCCGGCCGTCGGGAAGATAGACGAACGCGCGCCGTTCCAGCGGCTCGCCCAGGTAGTACCTCACCGCGGAGACGACCCGCCCCTTCCCGTCACCCGTGTACTCCACCCACTCCTCCTCGCCGGGGCTTTCGGCCCGCCAGACGCGATCCACGGCGCGGCGGCCCTCTTCGTATTCGCTGGTCGTCTCCATCAGCCGCCGTCCCGCGCGGTCGAACGTGACGTGCGCCGCCTTCCGCGCCTGCCGCCCCGCCTGGTCGATCGCGGCCACCAGGCCGGGGTCACTCGGAACGGCCGGTGGGGAAACGGCCGCCGGCGTCACCGCGTCCGTGGTGGCCGGCGGCGACGGGTCAGCCTTGGCCGCGACCGGTCGCGCCGGATCTC
>JACQVU010000505.1 GCA_016209585.1 Planctomycetota bacterium | reverse complement strand
GGGGGCGCGGGCTGCGGAAGAAGTTGTCAGTTCCAGTTTTCAGGCGTCAGGAAACTGAACGCTCCGCAACCCCCAACAAACAAGAACCCGATTGACCGCCAGCGGCTTTGTGCATACGATCAATCTCGGCTGTGTCGTGCGTTGCGAGACTGTTTCGCGTTCGCCGTGGTCCACCGGTGTTCTGGAGTCTGAATTATGAGTGATACTTCCTTCCCCCCTCCCCCCTCCAAATGCCGCGCGCCGCTCCAAGAAATCGAGGTTGACGATGCGTCTTCTCGACGCCTTCCGCGGTAGTCCGGGGAGGCTCTCTGGCACGCTGGTGGTGTTCGCGCTTCTCGCCGCGATCACGACCTGCGGCGCTCCGACCAGCGAGTTCCGCGCCGCTCTGTCCCCGGATACTGATACGGAAGGGATGCCGCGCGTCGAGCGTTTGATCACGGCGAACGAGGGCGGCGAAGTGGCCGCGTCGGCCCGCCACCCGCTGGCGGGCGTGGCGGTCAACGTGCCCCGTTTCGCGCTGGCGCAAGATAGTGTCATTTCGATCACTCCCGCCCCCACGCCGCGCAACGAGCCGGCGCCCGCAGTTGGTGGTTCCGCCGTGAGGCGGTCCGCGGACGCCGCGAGCGTCAGCGACCGGCCAGGAGCCGCGAGCGCAAGCGACCGGCCCGGCGAAACAGGAACCGGAAGCGTCAGCGACCGGACAGGAGCCGCGAGCGCAAGCGACCGGCCCGGCGAAACAGGAACCGGAAGCGTCAGCGACCGGCCCGCCCTCACGGGCGCACTCCAAGCGGGCCCGCCGGCCGGCGCGGCGGGCTTGCGTACGCCGCGGGCACGGGCGGCGGGAGCCTGATGATGGCACTTTCCACGGGCCGAAGGATCGGGAGGCGCGGCTGGAGACTTGCCGGGGGGGGCGCCGCGCTGCTGTTTCTCTGTGCTTTGGCGATGTGCGAGCGGCCGCGCGAAGCCCACCAGCCGGCGGGCCTTACTGTTCGCGAGGCAAATCTGGCCACGGCCCGCGATCCCGGCGCCGAGGAGGTCGACTTCGCCCCTCCTGACGCGGCGGAACGCCCCGCGGGTCGCTCCGATCCCGTTTGGCTGGGGCGCCGTGCACCAACCTTAGTGGACGTGGCGCTGTCCCGGGACGAGGTCTGCCCCGGCGAGAGGTTCACGGCGACGGTGACGTTCGACCAGCCGGTGAAGGGCGACATCATGTCGCGGCTGGTGATCGACCGCGACCTGCTCGGTGAAAAGGTCGATATGTTGAGCTCGTACGTCGCCGGTGAGACAGTCGTTTTCGACATGAAGATGACGTCCTGGTTTGGCGGCGGGCCGCGCACGCTGCGGTTCACCTGCGGGACGTCGTCGGCGCAGCGGGAGTTCATGAAGGTGGGGTTCGCGTCCGCCGTGCTGCGCGACTCCCATGACGCGGGCAACGTGGCCGACGTGCTGGCGGGGCAGTTCTCGATCACCACATTTCTGGGCGGTTGGGGTTCGGCATGGGTGAAACTTGACGTCACGACCGAGCCGGCCGGACACGAGGAAAACTTTCTCTTCGCCTTCAAGCCCACCAACGGCGTGATGCCTCCGGACGGAGCCTTCCAGCCGGCGGGAGTGAACGTGTCGTTCAGCGAGGCGGGAAGTTTTGAGATCGCCGCGAAGTGCGTGCGCGACGAAACGCCGTTCATGTTCGGCGAAGGTCCGCGCGTCAACATCGTGGACCTGGTGTCGCTCACGTTGCGCGATCTCTCCACCGGCCGGGAGGAAGTCATCACCCGCGGCACGCCGTCGCGCATGCTGGTCGTGACGCCGGGCACGTTGGTGGAAGCGCGGGTGGCGACCAACCCGGCGGGGCATGAAGCGGAGGTGTCGTTCGCGCTCATCGAGCCGGGAGAGACCTACATGGTTACCCACATTCTTGACCGTGGCTCCTTCCTCGCCGGCGGCGTGCGCCCCTTCGTCGCGCCGTTCTCTCCGGTCCTTCTGTTGGCGTTTTTCGACAAGGACGCGAATCAGGCTTTTACCGGAGGCGGGGGCGCCGTGGCAGACGTGGATCCCGCGGTGGGCGGGGCCTTTTCGCCCGCGCGCCGCTTTGATGTCCTGGAGGTGTATCTGGACGGCGAGAAGTATCGCGGTGACAGGGGCCGACACAAAGTGTGGAGGGGGGGTAGGCAGGTGGTCGCTACCGGTCGCGCGATCTGGCTCGGTCCCAACGGCGGCTACAGCGGCAATGGCTTCGACATCGATGACGTCGATTGCGGGCCGGTCGCGCTGTCGGCGATGGAATCTGAATTCTGCGTCGTTCACGAACCGGACGACGAAGAGCCGCCGGCTTCCGACACCCCCGGCGCGGCCACGCTCTTCACGCTTACCCCGAATCCGGCGGATGGGAGCATTGGGCTTCTCGCGGTGAATGCGGGATCGGCTATGGTGGAGTTTTCCGCCATCGACGTCGAGTCAAACGAACTTCGGGGCCGTTTTGTGTACTTCCAGGAGACTCACAGCGTCGTCGTGTCACTCGCGCCTCGCGTTCACGTGTCTCCCCCGGTTATCACATCAGGCGGCGACCTCGAATGCCGGGTGGAGGTGACAGCGGCGGCCAGGGACGAATCCGCGGAGGTGACGATCGAGTCGGGTGTCGCGGAGATCAGGGTCGCGTTCTTTGACATGGCAGACACGGCCGAGGTGACCGCCGTCCACATCGATGGCGTCGCGGTGGCCTACCAATCGCGCCGGTACATGGTGGGATCGTACCATACGCCATGCTACGAAATCGCCGTGCGCCTCTCGTTGCCCGCGGCGACGGGAATGGGGAAGTCGACGATATCAATCCCGCTTGCTCTCACGTTGTCTGATCGACCGCCCGACGAATCTGTCGATGTGCGCGTGCCAAAAGTCTCAATCGTCGCGCGCCGAGTGGAGCGACCCACTGAGGCGAAGTAACAGAACGGCTCGCGTCCCCTCTTTGTTCGGGGGCGGACAACGGGGACGCTTGGCCTGTCAGGCGAAACGCGCCCCGGCCTTCCGCCGGCGTCAGGACAGGCCGCGCCGGGCCGCCATTTCGCGGCCGAGGGCGGCGATCTCACCGGCGTCCAGGACCTTTGCGGCGAGGGGGAAGAGTTCCTGGTCCTCGATCGGAATGTGGGTGGCGAAGAGCGCGCGCAACTCATGCGCCAGCATGGTGAAACGGTCGAGCACCTCGCGCGCCACCTCGCCGCTCGCCAGCCAGGCGCGGCCGATGGCCTCCACCTGGGCGTGGGCGATCTCCGCCCGCCGGTGGTCGCCCTCCAGCCGCGCGATGATCTCCACCGCCCGCGCCGCCCGATCGTCGCGGCTGGCCTTGGCGCGCAGCCGGGGGAAGAGCGACTCTTCCTCGTCCTGGGTATGGCGCGGCGCGGCCTGCTGGAAGTAGTCCAGCGCCCCTTGAAGCGCCGAGCGGTACTCCGCGTGCGCGACGCCCTCGCGCGCGGCGGCGGCCACGCGGGCCAGCACGTCGAGGAATCGCTCGACGCGCCGGTGGCAGTCGCTCAACAGGCCGAGGGGCGTCGTGAAATCGTGCGTCACCTCCCATCCCAGCGGAATCGGCATGCTTCACCCTCCATCTTCATGTCTTTTCCGGAGTGATCCTCCACCCGAAGTCTCCCACGCCGGCGGGTCCGGCGCCTTGACTGCCGTCAATCGCCGCGCCAGCCGAACCAGGGAGGTCGTCTGGCGGACCGGGCGGGGCGGATCGCGCGGAACCGGCGCCGGGAGGGCCTGTTTTTCCAGCGGCGGGGCTGATGGCTGGCGCGGGGAGCGGCAGCAGGGCCGCGATGAGACGCTGTGGGCGGAGTCTCTCCGCGGTTCGCAGCGCCTGCCCTGACGTTCTCGCGTTCGGCTCTACCCGGTCTTG
>JACQVU010000523.1 GCA_016209585.1 Planctomycetota bacterium | reverse complement strand
GGTGAAGATGCCGGCCGCGGGGGCGACGGAGGTCGCCGGGACGGCGCAGTTCACGCTGGAACGGCCCATCGCCGCGCCGCGCGCCGACAACAACGTGTCGGTCGAGGTGAAGGGGTTGCGGGTGGAGTACCGCTGGGTGGACGGGCGGTGGCTGGCGGGGAGGGTCTTTGACGCGCGCACGCAAGCGCCACTGGCGCTCGGCGCGTTCAAGGCGTTCGGGCGGTGAGAGCCCGTGATGGTGGACGAGGGGAAGATGCGTCCATGAAGCCCCGGATCTACACCGACACTTCGGTGTTGGGTGGCTGCGAGGACGAGGAGTTCCGCGCGCCTTCCCGACGCCTCCTGGCGGCATTCCAGCGTGGCGAGATGACTCTCGTGCTGTCCGATCTCGCGGTTCGGGAACTCGAGGGCGCCCCCGCGCACGTCAGGGGGATCCTCGGTCAGGTGCCGGCGGCGCACATTGAAGTCCTCGCGCTGTCCCCAGAGGCCGAGGAACTCGCGGATGCCTACATCAAGGACGGCGCCATCGGGGCGCGCATGCGGGCGGACGCCTTGCACATCGCCCTTGCTACTGTCGCGCGAGTCGACGCTCTCGTTAGTTGGAACTTCAAACACATCGTGAACCTGAAGCGCATCCAAGCGTACAACGCGGTCAACCTCAAGAGCGGTTACCCCCTGATCGAGATTCGAACTCCACGGGAGATCCTTGGCGATGAGTGAACGCGCTTCAAAAACGTTCGATTGTGTTCAGAGCATGCGGCAGGCGCGGGACAGGCTCAGCGCGGAAATCGCGGACATGGGCTACGACGATCTGGTCAAGTGGCTCCACGGCCATCGCTACGCGGACCCGCTTCTCCAGCGCCTGGCGGAGAAGGCGCGGTTGGAGAGCGCCCGGACAGCCCGTCGATGACCCTGTCGACGGGCCGTCAAGGCGTTCGGGCGGTGACAGCCGGTCAACCGTCCTGCGGGCGGAGGGAGGGGCGTGAGCCTTCGCGCCCGCGGCCGCGAATGACGGCGCAGCGGCCGTGGTCGCTGTCGTGGAAACAGACCAGGTTGGTCACCTCGAACCCCTTGTGGTCCAGGCTCGCCAGCACGGTCTGCAGAGCGCCGTTTCCCGGGGCGAGGTTGTCGTAGGAGATGCGGGGGTGGCCGGAGTTGACCCCCAGGATCTCCACGAACATCCGGAAACAGTCCGTCTCCGTGATGATCCCGGCCAGGCGGCCGTTGTCGACCACCGGGATGCCGCTCAGTTTCTTTGAGACCATGTGCTCCATGGCCTTCTCCACCGTGTCCCCGGCGGCGACGGTGACCGGATCGCGCGTCATGATCTCCGCCACCGGCGTGTTCGTCATGATGTGCCGGAAGCGGTCGGGCGTCACCTCACGGATGTCGGGCGTTTTTGACAACACGTCGGAGCGCGTGACGATACCCACCAGCCGCTCGCCCGACATCACCGGCAGGTGCCGGCAGCGCCAGCGGTTCATCACCTCCCGCACCTCGGCGAGCGTGTCCGCCTCGGAGACGGTCTGGGGATCAGGGGTCATCCAGTCGCGGACCAGCATGCGGAACCTCCCGTGGCGGCGACGATTCTCATGGGAGCGCCGGGCCGGCGCCAGCCGCCATGAGATTCGGGGCGGAGTGAATTGTAAAGGGGGGGCAGGTGAGGCGGGTCGTTCACGGGGCCAGGCGCACTTCCTTCACGAACTTCCTGCCCTTCCGCATGAGGTCGCCGTTCCGCGGAGCGACGCGCAGTTGCACGTCGACGACTTCAGTGCCGGCGAAGTGAACGCCCCTCTGGCGAATGAGGTTCTTGGCCTCGGAATTGCTCTTGGCGAGGCCCGCCTTCACCATCAGGTCCACGATGGAAATGGTTCCATCGGGCGCCAGGTCCGCCGGGCGGAGCGTCAACGTTCCCGCCGCGTCAACGGACGGGTGGTAGAGAAGCGTGACGGCTGTGGCGAGTTCTTCCTTGATCTCGCGAAGACCGCGGGCGAACGTCCGCTCGACCGGCTCGCCGCGGGTGAACTTCTCGTACGCTTTCAGTTCGAGTTGCAGCGCGGCCAGCCGTTCCACCGAAACGTTGGTCGCCAGTTGGAAGTACTCGAAGATGAGCGTCGGGTCGTCGGGCAGCGACAGGACTTTGTCGAACATCGTCCTGGCGTCTTCGGTCACGCCGATGAAGTTGCCGTAGGTTTTGGACATCTTGCGAACGCCGTCGGTTCCGCGCAGCAGCGGCAGCGTCAGAACGATCTGGGGAGTCTGGTCGTAGCGCGGCTGCAGGCGACGGCCGACCAGCAGGTTGAACAACTGGTCCGTGCCGCCGATCTCCACGTCGGCCCTCAAGGCGACGGAGTCGTAGCCCTGCATGGTGGAGTAGAGGAGTTCGTGGAGGTGAATCGGGTTCTCGGAGTGCTTCTGGCGCTCCTGGAAGTCGTCGCGTTCCAGCGCGCGCGCCAGCGTCATGTTCGACAGCAGGCGCACGAAGTCGGCGGGCCGCAGGGCCTCGATCCACTCGTGGTTGTAACGCACCTCGGTTTTCGCGGGGTCGAGCAGTTTCCACACCTGGTCGGTGTAGGTTTTGGCGTGGGCCATCACCTCGTCGAACGTCAAGGTGGGCCGGGTCTTGGACTGGCCGGAGGGATCGCCGATCTGCGCCGTGAAACTGCCGATGAGGAAGATCACCTGGTGGCCGATCTCCTGCACCTGCCGCAACTTCGTGATGGGCACGGTGTGGCCCAGGTGCAGGTCGGTGGCCGTCGGGTCCACGCCCAGTTTCACGCGCAGCGGGCGCCCTGCGCGCAGTTTCTCAAGCAACGCCTCCTCCGACGGAAGGATCTCGACGGCGCCACGTTTGAAGACTTCGAGTTGTTGTTCGGGCGTCAACATGAAAGACCATCGGAATGCCGGATAGCGGTTGACGGCCGCGCGCCGCGCGGGGGAAGATCAGCGCCAATTTCCGGCGGAGGTGGGGGTTCGTCAACGGGGAAACACTCATGGGCGCCAGGATTCTCATCGCGGACGACCTGTCGAAGGATTGCCTCGCCTACCTGAAGAGCGAGGGGGTGGAGGCCGACTTCGAGCCGCAGATCGACGCCAAGTCGCTCGCCGCGCGCGCCTGTGGCTACGACGGCCTGCTGGTGCGCTCCCGCACCCAGGTGACCAAAGAGGTGCTCGCCGCCGGCGGGCGCCTGCGCGTGGTGGGGCGGGCCGGAGTGGGCGTGGACAACATCGATCTTGAAGCCGCCACCGCCCGCGGCGTGCTGGTGATGAACACGCCCGACGGCAACACCATCTCCGCCGCCGAGCACACCGTGGCGCTGCTGCTGGCGGCCTGCCGGCGCCTGGCGCGCGCCACGCGGGAGATGCGCGAGGGAAAGTGGAACCGCAAGGTGCTGGGCACCGAAATCTTCCGCAAGACCGTGGGCATCGTCGGCCTCGGCCGCATCGGCCGTGAGGTTGGCCGGCGGCTGACGGCCTTTGGCGCCCGCGTCATCGGCTTCGACCCCTTCACCCCCGCCGAGGTCGCCCGCGCGGCCGGCGTGGAGCCGGCCACGCTGGACACGGTCGTCTCCACCGCCGACTTCCTCACCATCCACACGCCGCTCTCGCCCGAGACCCGCGGAATGTTCAACGAGCAGCGGCTCCGCGGCATGAAAAAGGGCGCCATTCTCGTCAACTGCGCCCGCGGCGGCCTGGTCGACGAGGCCGCCCTGCTCCGCCTCCTTGACGAGGACCATCTCGCCGCCGCCGCCCTGGACGTGTACGCCACCGAGCCGCTGCCCGAGGACTCGCCGCTGCGCCGCCACGAGAAACTGGTCTGCACCCCCCACCTGGCCGCCACCACCGTCGAGGCGCAGGAGAAGGTGGCGGTGGACGTCGCCCGGCAGGTGGTGGCCTTTCTCTCGCGCGGCGTCATCGCCAACGCCGTCAACGCCATCTCGGTCGACGCCGAACTCCAGGAACACATCGGCCCCTTCCTCACCGTCGCCGACCGCCTCGGCTCGTTGCAGGCCCAACTGCTGTCGGCCAATGTCTCCCGCATCGATCTCGAACTCCAGGGCGAGATCGCCGGGTTCGACTCCCGCCCCATCCAGGCCGCCTTCCTCGCCGGCTTCCTGCGCCAGGTGGCTGAGGGGCCGGTGAACCCCGTGAACGCCCTGCGCCTCGCCCAGGCGCGCGGGCTGGTGGTGAACACCAGCCACGTGGCCAAGTCTAAAACCTTCCAGTCGCTGGTGGTGGCCACGGTGTCGGCGGGGGGGCAGTCGCGCGTCGTGGCCGGCACGGTCTTCGGCCGCACGCAACCGCGCCTGGTGCGGATCGACGACTACCTCTTCGACGCCCTTCCCGAAGGCTGGGCCGTGATCTTCACCAACGTCGACGTGCCGGGGGTGATCGGTTTCGTCGGCTCCACGCTGGGAGCGGCCGGCGTGAACATCGGCCAGATGTCGCTGGGGCGCGACGCTCCCGGCGGGCGGGCGCTCTCCGTGATCGGCGTCGACTCCGAACCCCCGGATGAGGCCCTCGAAACGATCCGCCGGCGCGATGGCTTCCTCTGGGTGAAGAAGGTGCGCTTCTAACGACGACGGATCCGCGGCGCGGCGTTTCTTTCGGTGACCGCTTCCCTCGTCCGTCGCTACCAGGCCGCCGACCGCGAGGCGGTCCGGCGCATCTGCCATCTCACGGGCTACATGGGCGAGAGCGCGGCCTGGTTCTGGCGCGACGCGGAGAGTTTCGCGGACATGTGGACGGGCTACTACACCGACTATGAGCCGGAGTCATGCTTCGTCGCCGAGGCACAGGGGCGCGTGGCGGGCTACCTGGTCGGATGCCTCGACACGGCCAAAGCGGCGGACCCGGCGGCGGTCTGCCTCTCGCACGTGGGCCGGCGTGGGCTTGTCTTTCGGCCCGGAACGGCGGGCTTTCTCTGGCGTTCAGCATGGGATACCGTGCGGGACCGGCGAGGCTACGCCGGCCGCTTCCTTGACGCCCGGTGGCCCGCACATCTTCATATGAACCTGTTGCCGGAGGCGCGCGGGGGCGGGCTGGGCCGCGCTCTGATGGACGCCTTCATTGAACATGTCGCCGCGGCCGGGGTTCCCGGAATCCACCTGGAGACGCTGGCGGAGAACACGTGGGCCATCGCCTTCTTCCGCGCGATGGGTTTCACGGCCTTCGGCGAGCCGAAACTGGTTCCCGGAATGCGGACCCGCGCGGGCGCGCGCATGCACGGGCAACTCATGGTGCGCGGCGGCGCCGGTTCGCCGGCTGGCGGTCAGGAGGCTGGTTCTTCCACCGCTAAATAGTCGGTCAGGTTGACGCCGTTCTTCTTTTCCCAGGATTCCAGCCTGTCGATGAGAGGAAGGTCGCGCTCGATGTTGCTGGAGATCTTGAAGATATAGGGCTTTTTCGCCAGGCGGTCATTGAGGTCCTGCCGCATCTCCTCCCACGAGCAGCGGTAGACGGCGTCGCGCAGGCGGACGAGGTCTTTCTCTTCCTTCGACAACTTGCGAACGAACTGCCGGACCTTGTCGTCGCCCCGGCGATCCTTCTCCTTCTCTTTGCCGCGCTCGTCGCGGCTTTTCTCATCCTTGGTCTCCATACGTCACGGATGATACCGTGACCTCACGATTCGGTCAACATGAAATGTAAAGCACGATTGATAGCAGCCGACTTGGCCGGGTGAACACACACGGTTGTCAGTTGGCAGTTGTCAGGAGTCAGGAGTCAGGCGTGAAGGCGCTCCATCCGCTGACAACTGACAACTGTGGGTTGTCATACCTTTCGCGTCCGCCGGCTCGCGGCGTCGAACCCCTTCCGAAACGCCTCCAGCGCCCCCGCCAGCGCCTCGGCCATGAGACGGTCGGCCAGCGCGTCCCACTGCTGGCCGTCGCGGTACCGCGTCACCGTGCTGCGCGACACCCCGCAGGCCAACGCCGCGTCCTGGACGCTGCGCCGCACCGCGTAGCAGAGAAACATCCGACGCACGACCGGTTTTTCAAGCTGGCGACCCATGGCCGTAACCGCTCACTTGCTTCCCACGCCCTTTCCCCCACGGGAAAGCGACGCGCCCATTCTCCACGCGGGGGCGACAGGATTCCGCGACCCTGACGCCAAACCCCCGAACCCGAGAGAGGGCATCGCCCGTGAACCGTCGCCCCAAAAAAGGCGGAGCAGGCCGGACCGCCCCCCAAACGAACATTGCGCGCCTACGCGCCCTGGCGCCGTTGCACTTTGGCGGCCGGACGTGATCCTCCGGGGTGGGCGGCCTCGAAGGTGGCGCGTTTCCGGGCGGTGGTCACGTGGGTGTAGATCTGGGTCGTGGCCAGGTTGCGGTGGCCCAGCAACTCCTGGGTCGAGCGCAGGTCGGCGCCGGCGTCGAGCAGGTGGGTGGCGAAGGTATGACGAAACGTGTGGGGAGAGACGTGCTTGGCCAGCGCCGCCCGGTTCACCCACGAGAGCACCACCCGCCGCACCGAGCGATCCGTCAACCGGCCGCCGGCGGCGTTCAGGAACAGCGCCCGCGGGTCGCGCCGCGCCCCACCCTCCAGCGCGGCCAGGTAGATTCGCAGCGCGCGCACGGCTGGCACGCCGAGCACCGCGAGGCGCTCGCGCCGGCCCTTGCCGAAGAGGCGCGCGACCCCCCCCGCGAGGTCCAGGTCAGCCCGCGACAGCCCAACCAGTTCGCTGACGCGCGCGCCGGTGGAGTAGAGCGTCTCCAGGATCGCCCGGTCGCGCAGCGCCAGCCAAGTCGCACCGGATTGGGGGGGGGCGTCGAGCAGCAGCGTGATCTCGTCGCGGGTCAGAAAGGCCGGCAGGCGTTTCTCCGGGCGCGGGCGGCGGAGGAGGTCGGCGGGGTTGTGTTCCAGCGCGCGCTCGCGGATCAGGAACCGGAAGAGCGACCGGAGCGAGGCCACCTTGCGCGCCACGCTGGCCCGCGCCAGGCCCCGATCCGCCAGCGTGCCGAGGTAGGAGCGCAGCGTGAGGGGGTCCAGCGCCGCGGGGGTGCGGGCGTCAACGTCGGCGAGGAAGTCCACGAACTCCACGAGGTCGTTGGCGTACCCGCGCAAGGTGTGGGGCGAAGCCCCGCGCTGGCCCAAGAGGTGCGCCAGGAAGGAATCAACCCACCGCGTCATCTCCGCCTGGAGCGGCGTAAGGTCGCATTTCTCACTGCTCGGCATTCTCCTTGTCTCCTGGTCTCCCCCCGTCCACCGGCCCCTGGCCTTCGCCCCCTTTCTTCGGCGGCGGAGGGCTGGCGACTTGACCGCCACGCGATACTCATGCCGGGGAGGGGGTGAAGACGATCTCGGCCCCAGTGATCGCGCCGGCGTCGTCGAGCAGCGCCTCAATGACGCCCCCGGTGGGGAACTTGACGTTCAGGAACTCTTCCGGGGAAAGGCCGGCCCAGAAGAGATAGGCGGCGATGAGCGGATCACGGTGGGTGACCGCGGCCGCCGGCAGCGGGCCGAGGGCGGCGTGGCGAGCGAAGACGAAGAGGCGGTCGCGGAGGCTTTCAGGGGTCTCGATGCCGGGGTCGCGGCCGTGGTTGGCGAAATAAGGCGCATCAAGCAACATGTTTTGCGGTTTGCCGAGATAGTCGGGGCAAAGCCAGGTCTCGATGAGGCGCGCGTCGTGGCGCACCGCGAGTTCCCGGCACTCGGTGGCCAAAATCAGCGCGCTTTGGCAGGCCCGCAGCAGGGGAGAGGAATAGAGCGCCCGGATCCCCCTCCTGGCGAGGTAGCGCGCGGCCTGCCGCGCCTCGTCCCGGCCGCGCCGCGAAAGCACGAAACCGGGCAGACGCCCGTAGAGCAGCCGCGCGGGATTCTCCACGGCGCCGTGGCGAACGAAATAGAGGCGACGATCCGGGGGAACTTCCGCCGAGGTGGCCGATGGTCGGTTCACGATGCTGGGTGCTGGGTGCTCGGTGCGGGGTTCTCGGACCCCTGACCCCCGACCCCGAGGAGAGTTGTCAGTTGCCAGTTGTCAGTTATCAGCCGATGGAGCGCCTCAGCGCCCGGTCAACGCACCCGCACCGTGGCCAGGGCCACGGAGCCGGACCGGTCGTCAATCGCCACGATCTGCACCATGTCGCGCGGCTTGGAGGGGGCCGTGAAGAGGCCGTCGGCCGTGATGGCGCCATCCGTGGCGAGCCAGCGCACGGCGACGGGGACCGGCGCGCCGTCGCTGGCGAAACCCGCCGCCGCGAAGCGCATCTGCTCGCCCAGCCCCAGCACCGCCGCCCCCGGCACAATCTCCAGGCGGGAGGCGCGGGTGGAATCCACCGTGATCACCGCGTGGCCGAACACGCCGGTGGCCTGGTCGGTGGCGAAGACCACCGCCGTCGCGCCCTCCTGCCGGGGCGCCGTGAAACGCCCCTGGGCGTCAACCGTTCCGCCGCCGACCGCGCGCCACGAGATGGCGGCCGGGGCGGGCCGACCGGCCGCGTCGAACGCGGCCGCCTGGAACGCGACGCGCTCGCCGGGCTTCGCCACCGCGCGGGCCGGCGTGAGAACGATACGCGCGCAGCGGTCGCGCGCGATGCGCACCAGCGCGCTCACCCGGTTGAAGGTGGCCGGGTCGGTGATGCCCACGAAAAAGTCGCCCTCCTGTTCGCCGGCGCGATAGAGGCCGCCCGGCGTCATCTCGCCCCCGGTGGAGTCCCAGGTGGGCGCGAAGTTCTCGATCAGCCGCCCGGCCGCGTCGAGCGCCATCGCCCGGAAGCGGAAAGTCTCCCCCGGCCGCAAGGTCACTTCGCCGGGGTCGAGCCGCAACCGCGCCGCGGCCGGCGCCGCCGGGCCTTTCTCCAGCAACGGCTTGCCCCGCGGGTCGGTGAGGTTGGCGAGGTCTACCCGCGGCGCGTCAGCCGCCGTCGTCGCGGCCGCCGGGTTCGCCGCGGCCGCTGGCGGGGGCGCGGGCGCGGAAACGACGGCGGGCGGGACCGGTTCGCCGGCCACTTTCACGAACGCCACGCCGACGCCCGACCGGAACACCTTGGGATGCGCGACGACGATCTTGTAGTTCCCCTCCGCCCGCGGCGCGTGGTAGACGTTGCCCTCGAACCGCCCGCCGGAAGCGTCGTAGAGGAAGGTCGAGGCGGAGACCTCCGGTTGCCGCACGCCGTGCAGTTCCAGCGCGGGGGTGAAGGTCACCGTGCCGCCCGGCCGGACGGTGGCATAGACCGGGTCCAGCGTCACGCGGTACTTCTCGACCGGCTCGCCTTCCTTCTTCTTCGCCTCCGCCGCGCCCGCCACGGGAATGGCGAAAAGGAAAAGGGCGACGGCGGCCAGCGCCAGCCGCGCCAAGGCGGTGGGGATCGAAGGGCGGGCGCGGGGATTGGCGAGACGAGATCGCGATCGCTGGGGCATGGCCTCTGTCCGTCGCGGGGATCGGCGTGGGCCGACGATTCCCTCTTCCTATGGAACGACCGGGCCGGCGGTCGGATGGGTCGCCGGCCGGGCCGAGGCGCGATTCACCCCCGCCGCCGTGAACCGGGCCATGATCGCCTCGCCGGCGAGCGGCTCGTGTCGCGCGCGGTCGATGACCACGTATTCGCCCCCCACCGCGAGCCACGCGCGGTAAGAGACCTGGGCCGCGGAGCGCGCGCGGGCCAGTTCGCGCAGCGCGTCGGCGCGCGAGAGCGGCCCGGAGCGCGCCGCCTCCAACCGGTCGGAGAGGTGAACGCCGGCCTTGAGGGCCGCGAAGGTCTCCTCGGCCGCGGGCGAGCCGGGGGCCTCCGAGATGGAGCCGAGAAAGGCTTGGGCCAGGGCGCGCTCCGCCTCCATCTCCTCGCGCAGCACCCGCACGTAGGCCGGCCCTTTGCCGACCGCGGCGTAACTCCCGCCCAGCGCGAGCCACCGTTTAACGGCGTCGTCGTCGAGGAGGTTGCGGCCGTCGACGATCACCTTGCCCCGGCCCATGACCCGCGCCAGCGCCGGCAGGTCGGCCAGCAGGCGGCGGGTGGGACGGTGTTTCACGGCGAGCAGCAGGGCGTCGGCGCCGGTGGCGGCGATCAGGCCGTCCTCCTCGATCCCCTGGCGATAGAGCGCCTCCCACCGGCGCAGCGGCTCGCGGCCTTCGCGGACGGCCACAGCCATCTCACGCAGTTCTTCCCAGCGGCGGGCGTAGGGGTCGTGGAGCGCCAGCGTGCGCACCGCCGTTTCCCCCACGCCGGCGGCGGCGGCGGCCTTTTGCGCCCATTCGGGGAGTTTATTCAGGCGGTTTTTCCAGCCGATGAGGGCGGCGACGTTGTCGAAACTTGGAGAGAGGCGGGTGTCGTCGGTGTTTTCCTTGTAGGCGATGCCGAAGAGCGCGACGCGGGCCTTTTCGGGCGAGAGGCCGGCCTCATCGAGCGCCTGGTAGAGAATGGCGACCATGAGGTAGGGCATGAAGTCGTTCACCTTACGGGAGTGGACGTACATCCGCATGGCGTGCTTCACGCTGGCGGCCAGGGCACGGTCCAGGAGGCTCTCGGCCGTGGTGTAGATCTCCTCCGGCGAATAGAGCATGAAGTAGGGGTCTTTGGGATAGCAGTAGCCGCCCACGCCGTTGCCGGGGTCGCGCGCGCGGCGGTTGGCGCGGGTGTTGATTTGGCGCGCCATTTCGAAGGCGTTGGTGCCGGCCATGGACGACAGCATGGCCGCGGAGTTGACGGCGGCGATGTTCATGTCGTCGTGGGTGTTCTCGAAGGTCTTGGTCTGTTCGGCCTCTTCCGGGCGCTTGAAGATGTGACACCCCTCGACGGAGATGCAGGAGAAGAAGTCGAACGCGGCCAGGCCGGAGGCGCGGTTGGCCGGGCCGATGAGTTGGTAGAAGCCGCGGATGGTGTCTTGCCAGGTGTCGCCGGGAGCCACGCGGGAGGGGGTGAAGTTCCAGAGGAAGTCGCGGCCGGCCTCGAACGTGCGCCCCAGGGCCTTCGCGGGCGCGGAGCGGTTCATCTCTTCGACCAGGCGCGTGATGATGCGGTTCCTGGAGATGCCAGCCGCCTGGGTCGTGAGGACGTGGATGGCGTAGGCGCGCCCCTGGGCCCGCGCGTGGGCGACGCCGATGGCCACGTGGGGGGCCATGTCGCGGAGTTCGTCAAACAGTTCGTCGAAGTGGACCTTGGCGCGGCCGGCGTCGTCGACCTCCACGAAGAGACGCATCGAGACGATGACCTGGTCGGCCACCTCCAACGGCGCGCGCGACGGGGTGGCCAGCAGCGTGCGCCGGGAGACGGCATCGGCCAACTTGGCGTCCAGGCCGGCGTTCTCGCCGTCAAAGGGCCAGATCCCGCGATTGGCGAGCGGAATCTTGGGGCCGGAGGTGCGCGACAGGCGCTGGATGGGCAACGTCACCCACGCATCCTCGCGCGGCGCGCGGCGGAAGGCGGCGCGGATGGAGAGGAGGTGGCGCAGAAGGAGCCGCGAGGTGCGCTGTTCGCCGGTGACCAGCGCCAGCACCTGGTCGCGGCTGGCGGAAGGAACCTCCCGCGCGAGCGCGGCGTGGACGCGCCCCGGGAGGTGCGAGTCGATGATCGCGTTCTGCAGCCGGGAGAGGGCGCCGTCGAGCAGGGCTTCGGGAGCGCGGTCGGCGTCGGTGAGGGCGCGCAGTTCCTCGATGGCGCGGTAGACCGCCTCGGTCTCGACGCCGGCGCGCTCGCAGGAGGCGGCCAGCGCCTCCACCGCTTCGCGGGCGCGTGCCAAGTCGAAGACCGCCCGCGACGCACCGCCGAGCACCGCCAGCCCGAAGCCGGCGAACCCCAAGCCGCCGACCAGGGCGCAGACGCCGCACCCCCTGGCGCGGGCCTCCAGCGCCAGCGCCCGGATGCGGCCAGCCTCGGCCTCCTCGTCGTAGGCGCCGGCGTAGGCGGTGAAGATCGCCTGCTGAGCCTCCTCGGTGAAGTAGCCGGCCTTCGCGTGGCGGGCAATGGCGGCGGAGACGGGATCAGACGTTTCGCGTGGCCTGGGCATGCGCGGTTCCCCCGCGAGTGTAGACCGGCCGCGCGCGCGGTCAAACGGTTTTCATCGCGAGCGTACGGGTTCAGCCAGAGGCCTTAACACCGGCGGTGGCGCCGCCAACGGCGTCAAAGCGCGCGGCGGCGGGGTCGCCCAGCGTCTTTTCCAGCCAGGCGCGCAGCGGGGCGCGGTCGCGCGCGCGAACCGCCGGGGGCAGCGGGCGGCGACCGAGGCGGGCCTTGCGGCAGTCGATGAAGCGCGGGTCGTAGGCGGCGCTGCGGGCGTCGAACCGGACCAGCACGTTGCGGGGGTGCAGGTCGCGGTGCTCAAACCCGGCGTCGTGCATCCGCCGCACGGCGTCGCCCAGCGTCTCGGCCAATGCCGCCCCGCAGCTGGGACGCGAGTCGCAAAGCCCCAGCGCCGGCAGCGGCAGGTAGCCGGCGAGGTCCTCCATGACGATGATGCCGCGCCAAGGGAGGAAACCGAACCGGCGTTTTTCAATGGTGGCGAAGACGGCCGGGCCAAGGCCGAGGGCGGCAAGGGCGCGCAGGGCGCGCCCCTCGTGCCAGGCGTGGGTGCGGCAGGAGAGCGGCCGGGAGCCGAACCGCCGCCAGAGACCGCGCAGGCCAACCACCTCGTATCGCTTGACAATGACCGCCCGCGCCGCGCCCGCGCCGTCGCCCGCGCTCTCACTCTCGCCGACAGCGGCCCGCGCCACCACCGTGGTGCGCGAGCGGGCCAACACTTCGTTCGTCGGAAAGTAGTCCAGCCACCTCGCCCAGTCGCCGGGGTCCGTCATACGCCGGCGGCGGCCACCGGGGGAGCCGGTGGGGCCTGCACGCGGGGCTTGCGCAGCCGCTTGGGCTTGGGCGGTTTGACGAGACCGGCGCGAAGCAGCGTCTGGTAGACGCCGTTCCGTTCCATGATCCGCACGCCCTTGGTGGAGACGCGCAACCGCACGAAGCGGTCGAGTTCCGGAACCCAGAAGCGGCGCCAGTGAAGGTTAATCTTGAAGCGCCGCTTGGAGATACCCGTCGTTTTCTTGCCGACGCCGCCCTCGCGCTTGGCCTTGCCCTTGCGAGTGATCTGGTTGCCGACGGTGGTCTTCCGGCCGGTGATCTGACAGACGCGAGCCATACAGCCTTCTCCTCATTCAGCGCAACCGTTCACGAGGAGATATCATCCCTCCTGAGCGGTTCCTGTTCCACCGGGAGGGAAAGACTATAGGATGCCCGATCGCCGCGCGCAAGTAAGAACCTGTTTCAGCACTGGACATGCACGCGGCGAAGCGGCTGGGCACGGGTGCTTGTCCAGGGAAGAGGAGGGGTTCGTGACGGTGGGATTCGATTTTCCCGCGACCTGCCCGGCTCTTCCGCGTACAATTCCAGTGGGGGTGTTCAGCCCCCCACGGGTTCACCCGCCGCCGTGGCGGATGACGGCTCCGCCCGGCCGTTCAGCATCCGGAAGAGCGGCCAGGCTTCACGAAGCGGCCACCGTTCGCCGCGCGACCAGAAAGGAGGGCGATCCCAACATGTGTAGTAACCCCCGGAGGTGGTTGAGCTAACGCTCGCACGAACCACCGATGATTGGTCGGCTCGGCCACCAAAAAGAAATCAATCATCGAAGAAACGCCCCTGTCCGGCGCCCCGCGTCGGGCGGGGGCTTTTTTTCCCGCGTGGAGACGGCTGAGATGAGCGCGCCGCGCCGTGCGCGTCCATCCGAGGCCGCTCGTCGATGGCCCCGGAACCCCGTGTAACCCCGTAGGCGCCGATGTCGTTTCGCGTCAAGATCGTGCTGCCGATCATCCTGGTGATGATCGCCGTCACCTCGCTGCTGGGGGTCTGGTTGTCGCTCTCCTTCGACGAGGCGCGGGCGGAGGAGCGCCGGAACGTGGCCGAGACGCTCCGGCGCCACGTGGAGGATTGGAACCGGCAGGAGCGCGCGCGGCTCGGACGCCTCTTCGAACTGCAACTGGCCGCATGGTTGAACGCCACGGGGTTCCAGCAGGACAGTTACCTGTACCTGTACACCGACCTCCAGAAATGGGTGCAGCGCGGCTATCTGACGGCGGCCCACATCTGGGACGGCGCGGACCAGTACCAGTACTCCATCCCCAGCCTGCCGGTGAGCGCGGAGACCCACCCGGCGCCGACGGATGGTGAGCGCGCCATCTTCGCCCGGATCCGGCGGACCATGCAGCCGCACGTGGAGGGGCTGGTGGCGTACGCGCCGGTGCGCATCGTGGTGAATCCGCCGGAGCAGACGCCGCCCGGCCCGCGCCCGCACGGCGGAGCGGGGCACGCCGGCGCGTCTCGCTCCGATCCCGCGGCCGGCGAGAAGAGCGCGGAGGCCGGGGGCGCGGGCGCGACGGACCGCGACCAGCCGCGGGGGCCGCCGGTTGAGGTCGGGACGGAGGGGGCGCCGATCTACGTCGTGCGTCTTCACATGAACTTCACGCCGCCCACGGTGGAAGACCGGCCCATTCAACTCGCGTGGGAGAAGGCGGCGGGGCAGACCATTCAGACCACCATCGTGGTGCTGCTGGCCGGCACGCTGGCCGCCGTGGTCGCGGTGTACATCCTGCTGGCCGGGCAGGTCATCCGGCCGCTGGAGCAGTTGGCGGCGGTGGCGCGCCAGGTGGGCAAGGGGGACTACCGGACGCGCGTTCCGCCCACCCGCCGGACGGACGAGGTGGGCGCGTTGATGACCACGTTCGGCCGGATGGTGGAGGAACTGGACCAGTACAAGAGCGACATGGAGGGCAAGGTGGAGAGCGCCACGCGCAAGTTCCACGAGACGCAGAAAGGGCTGATCGTCGCCCAGCGGCTCGCGGCGATGGGGTCGCTGGCCTCCGGCATCGCGCACGAGATCAACAACCCGCTCTCCGGCATGTTGAACGCCGTGCGCCGGCTGACGCGCAAGTCCGGCGGCCGCGACGCCCAGTTGGAGGCTTACCTGGAGTTGATCGAAGACGGCTTGTTGCGCATCCAGACCATCGTGCAGAAACTGCTGCAGTTCTCGCCGCGGCGGGTGGCGCGGGGCGAGGTAGACCTGGCCAACGTGATCGAGCGCGCCGTGGCGCTCAAGGCCTACGACATCGAACGGCAGGGCCTCGCGCTCTCGCGCGACCTGGCGCCCGACCTGCCCCGCGTCGCCGGTGACGCCAACGAGGTGCTGCAGGTGGTGTTGAACCTGGTCATCAACGCCATGGACGCCTGCGCCGAAACCGGCCGGGGCGGCGACATCACCATCCGCGCCGCCCGCGAGGGACAGGGCGAGGTGCGCATCGACGTCGCCGACACCGGCTGCGGCATGAACGACGAACAGAAGAGC
>JACQVU010000504.1 GCA_016209585.1 Planctomycetota bacterium | reverse complement strand
GGCCTAATGAGACTGATGGGACGTATGTGACGTATGGGACCGATGGGGATTGGCCGCGCCCATACGTCCCACGTGTCCCATACGTCCTATCACTTCCGTTCCACCTCCCACGCCCCCGACCCCTACGGGGCGAACATCCCTTCCTCGTACGCCGTGATCACCCCGGTCACCGCCGACGCCGCCACCGTGAGCGGCGAGGCCAGGTAGAGCCGCCCCGGCCCGGAGCGCCCGCGGTAGTTACGGTTGATGGCTGACACCGTCACCTGATCGGGCCGGAGCGACATCCCCGGCCCACAGCCGATGCAGGCGCCGCATCCGGGGGCGATGAGCCGCACGCCGCACTTTTCAAACACCTCCACGTGGCCGGCCTCGCGCGCGTGGCGCGCCACCTCCTCCGACCCGAACTGGATGATGAACTCCACCCCCGGCGCCACCCGCCGGCCGGCCCGCAACGCCTCCCGCATCACCCGCGCGTACATGTCGATGTCGTCCCGCTTGCCGGCGGTGCAGGAGCCGCCGTAGGCGATGTCGATCTTCACCCGCCCGATCTCCGCCACCAGCGCCCCGTTGGTCGGGTCCGAGGGCACGCCCCGGTCCGGGTCTCCCGGATGGGCCACCATCGGCCGCAGCGCCGACAGATCAATGGCATGCACCCCGCCGCCGTACTCCGCGCCGGGGTCGGGAGCGACCGCTTTCCGGCGCAGGGTCTCGATGGACGCCCCCGGCCGGCGCGCGGCCATCCACGCCAGCGTGGCGTCGTCGACCTCGGCGAGACCGGCGCGCGCCGAGCACTCCGTGGCCATGTTCGCCAGCGTGGCGCGCTCGTCCGGCGTGAAACTGGAAAGCCCCGGCCCGCCGAACTCCATCACGCGGTTGAGCGTCAACCCCTGCCGCGCGTACTTCCACAGGATGAACAGCATCAGGTCCTTCGCCGTCACTCCCGCGCGCGGCGCGCCCGTCAACTCGAAACGGATCGACTCCGGCGTCTCGATGAACGTGAAGCCGCTGGCGAGCAGCGCGGCGTACTCCGTCGCCCCGACCCCGAACGCCAGCGCCCCGTTGCTCCCCCCCATGCAGGTGTGCGAGTCCGTCGCCTGCACGAAGTCGCCCGGATCAATGAACTGCTCCCGCGCCACCTCGTGGCAGATCCCCGGCGACCGCCCCCCCGCCGCGTTGTAGTCGCGCACCCCGGTATGCGCCTGGAACTCCCGCTGCATCCGGCGCAGCGTCTCAATCTTGCCCATGTGCGCGGTGTACACCCCCGCCTCCTCGGCGAAGATCAAGTGATCCTCGAACACCGCGAACCGTTCCGGGTTCTTCACCCGGTAGCCGGGGCCATACTCCTGCTGGAGGAAGTAGTGCACTTGCGCCGTCGTGAACTCGTGCGAGTAGCCCGCGTCGACCGTCACCATCACCGCGTCGCCCGGCTTCACGTGGGGGTTGGGGGCCACTGACAACTGACAACTTCCCTCGGGGATCAGGTGGCGGGCGATGATCTTCTCAGCCATCGTCATCGCCCGCCGCGCCGTCTTCGGCACGGGCGCGCGCACCTCCCCTTTCGCCAGCGCCTGGCTGAACGGAAACAGCCCGCCCTGCTCCACCACCATCCGCGTGACGGGGTCCAGGTCGCGGGTGAACTCGTCCAGCAGAACGCCCTCGCCGCGCATGAGGCGGCGCAGCACGTCGTACCCGGCCATCAACACGCCCTGGTTGACGTTGTTGCGGGCGTGGATGGGCGCGAACGACGCCGCCACGGCAATGCGGATGCCCGACCACTTCTCGGCCTGCACCGCCGTCTCGCGCGAGGATCCCACGCCCTTGCGTTCCCCCGACACGATCACCTCGAACCCGCCCTCCATCAGCGCGCGCGGCGGGAAGAGGCGCTCGCCCTTCACCGTCAGCCCGGCGTAGGCGTGGACGGCGATCTCTTCCGGCCGGTGGTCGAAGCAGACCCAGGCCGGGGTCATGGCGTCGGTGTTGACGTCGTCGAGGAGTTGGCCGGGCGACACGTCGTCCAGCGTGAGGTCGATCTCGCCGCGCAATTGCCGGCGGATGAGGTCCGGGTCGCGCGTGAGAAACAGCACGCGCCTGCCCGGCGTGAGGCGAACGGTGGACGCGCGCCGCGCCATGCGGGTATACGGCCGGAGGTTCGCCCGGCGGCGCTTCACCATCGGGCTGCCGAACCGCTTTCCCACAAGCGTATCACGGCGCGGGTTCGCCGCAACCCCAACGACGAAACGGGGGCTACTCCCTCGCGCGGGGCGCGCCGTCTCCCCCCTGGGCGACGACCCGAATGGCGCCCTGGGCGCCGCCGCTCTCCTCGACGAACCAGGTCCGACCCGGTTGCAGTTCCTCTTTCGTCAGCGGCAACAGGTAGACCTTGCGTTCCGGCGGCCGACCCGCCTCTCCCGACGCTCGCAGCGGCCAGTAGGTCTGATGGGCGGTGCCCACGCGGCGAATGAACACGTTGTCGCCCACGGCGGAAATCCGCAGCGCCCAGGCCGCGCCGCCGGTCACGTCGCCGGGGCGGCTCTTCACCACCTCGGCCCGCAGCGTGCGCGGCAGGCCGGCGACGTCCACGGCGAAGTCCGTGCCCGGACAGGCGATCAGCACGGGCGGCGGCGCCGGCGCGGACGGTTGGCTGCCGGCCGGAATGGGTGTTGGGTGTTGGGTGTTGGGTGTTGGCGGCCGGGGCGCGGTGAGCGCGGGCGTGGCGAGGGGTTCCGGCGGCCGGGGCGCCGACAACACCGGCGGAGCCGGGGAAGCGGGCGGTTGTGGATCGGGCGGCGCGGCCGGTGGCGGCGTCGGCGTGGCTGGCGCCCGGGAAGCCCGCCACTCGCGGAAGGCGCGCAGCAGCGGTTCGCGCCACGCGGCCGGCGCGAGCGCGCGCGCGACGCGGGCCGGTTCTTCATCGGGCAGGAAGCACGGGGGCACGACCAAACCCACCACGTGCCAACCCGGCGAGCCGCATCGATCGAGGTGCGAGAGGCCCGCTGCGCCCGTGGTCCGCGTCTCGAAGCCCAGGCGGGTTTTTTCGGTCGCCGCACCACCCGCCGCTTCGCCCCCGGCCGGCTGGGGGGTGGCGAGTGTGAGGCTAACCGTGAACGTCATCTCGTAGTCGATGTCGGGAACCCACCAGGCGGCGAACCGCGCGACCGTGTGAAACGCCACGTTCGGCCACTTCCGCCCGTTTCCACCCGGCGACGAAATGGCCCCATCACGCACCACGGCCGCCAGCACCACGTCGAAATCAGCCGTCGGGCCGCGCACGATCCGCGCGTCGTAGACGCCGGGAAGCGCGGCGGCCGCGGCCACCAGCCCCTCTTGCACCTCAAACAGGATGGCCTCGTCGAACACCGTCGCCCCCTCCCCCGGCGGCGCGCCACCCCGGCGCCATTCCACCGGCATGACTCCGACCCGCAGCGGCGCGGAGGCTGGCGGAATAGGGCCGGCGTCAGCCACGGCGATGGCTTCCAGCGAGCGCTCGCGCGCCCCGGCGCACCCGGCCGCCAACAAGATCGCCACCGCCGCCGCCAGGAGCATGGGCGGTGCGGGCGACCGGCGTGGAAGGGGGCGGATGCTCATGGGTTCACGGCGCGCGGACCCAGGCGAAGAGCAGCCGCCACGCGGGCGCGGGCGCTTCGCCGGCGGGACCGAACTCCCGTTCGGCCGCCGCCGCGGCCGGCCGCTCGGCGCGAGCGAAAGATCCTTCCTTTTCCAGCGCGCGCGCCAGTTCGCTCCGCCAGTGGTCCCAGCGATCCAGCGGCGGGTCACGATCCGGCGACACGGCGACCAGCACGGCGACCCACAGAACGTCGCCCTGTTGGACCGGCTCATTGAGGCTCGTCACGCCGGTCGTTTCATAGTCCGGCGCCAGCAGTGGCTCCCCGGCCCTGCGGCGCGGCGGCGCGGCCTGGGCGAAGTCCTCTTCATCCGGCGCCACGCGCTTCGAGACCAACCGCCCGGAATCGTCGCGCCAGAAGCGGTAGAGCAGCAGCGAGCCTTCCGTCGCCGGCGTCACCGCGACGCGGTACCAGGCGCGACCGGGAATGGCGGCGGGTTCAACGGGAACCGCCGGCGCGCCGGCCACCGGGGTCTCGCGCTCCTCGGGGTCGGTGTACAGAAGGCGCAACGTGGGCGCGGCCGGCGGCGTGAGGACCGCGGGGGGCGCTGGCGCGGGCGCGCGCGCCGGCGCTGACAAGGCCGCCTCTTTCACTCGCACCCACACCGACGACACGGCGTACTCCCTGGTCTCCAGCGGGGCGATCCCCAGCCGCAGCGCGGGAAGCAGCGCGGACCAGCGCTCGCCGGACTGGTTCCGGATGGCCGTGAACCAGGCGTCGAGGTCCGTCAGATCGAGGGCCGCCGGCGAACTCACCAGGAGGTGCAGCAACTCCAGCCCCGGCGCAGCCGGTTGATAGGGGCGGGCGGGGAGCGGCTCACCGTCATGAGAAACGACCGGCCGCGTGTCGAGAAAACTGCGCGCGCCGGCCTCGTCGCGTTCGAAGGCGATGAGCGCCACGTGCGCTCCGCTCTCCGCCACCAGCGCCGGCGCGTACTCCGCGGCTGAGGCCACCAGGCGCGGCTCGGACGCGATTCCGCGAACGCCCATCACGATCTCCTGGTCGCCGCCGCGCCGCAAAAGCATGCGGATGGTCGGCGCGCGGTAGTCCGGCGCGCTGGCCGCGCTCACCGGTTTCGCCGGCGCCGGCCGCTCGGCCACGGCCGGTTCCGCGCGGGTCGCTCCGCCCACCATCTGGCGATGCGCCGCCTCCTGCGTATCGCCGCTCGCGCTCGGCGCGCCGGGCGCCTGCAACCGGCTGACCACCGGTGGCTGGTTCCCGGAAGACGCGCCCGGCGCCGGCTTGGGGTCGGCGTCGGCCTCCGGCCGCGACCATGAGGGTAGCACCAGCGCCAGCGTCACGATGAGCGCGGTCTGAAGCAGCGCGACCACGAACAGGCCGCGCAACCGGGCGCGCGTGCGGGCCAGTTCCCGCTCCAGCCCCGACACCCGCCGGCTCGCCCCTTCGGCCATCTCCCGCGCCGTCGCCACCTCGGAGGCGGTGGCGCGGATGTCACGTTCCTCCAGCCGCCGGGACTTCTGAGAGTCGAACTCCGTGCGGAGGCGCGCGAGTTCCTGCGATTGCCGCGCCATCTCATCGTGGAACCGGGCCAGGGACCCATCGGCGCCGGCGACGGGCGCGGCGGTTCCCGTTTCGACGGGCGCGGCTTCGCGGGAGACCCCGGCGCTCGTGGCGGAGGAACGGCCGCGGCCGCCGTTGACCGGGGGCGACGCCGGCCGCGCGTCGGAGCGATCCGGCGGGTCTTCCAGGTCGCGCGGCGAGAGCCGCTGGCGCCCGCGCCGGTCGCGGTAGGTG
>JACQVU010000503.1 GCA_016209585.1 Planctomycetota bacterium | reverse complement strand
GAGTCGGGGAGATGGGGAGATGGGGAGACAAGGAGACAAGGAGACGGGGAGACGGGGAGACCGGGAGATGGGGAGAGGGGGAGGCAACCGTTCACCCCGTCCCTTGGGAGGTAACCGTGTTTGGGGGCGGGGTGGGGATGAACGGTTGCCCGGAAAAGGGTGGCTGGAGTCCGCATAGTCGAACCCATCGTCAGCCGTCACCCGGATCGGGTTGGGGCGCGGGCGTGCCCGGGGGCGGGGGCGATGTTGGTGTCGGTGTCGCCGGCGGCGGCGTCGATCCCCCCGCGCGCCCGCCGCCCCGGCGCCGCGCGAGCCAGATGATAAACACCAGCAGCGTCGCCAGCAACATGCCGCCGGCGAGGAGCGCAAGTGTCTCGCCGCGCGCGCCGGTTGCGGGTGACGGGCTGGCGCGCCTTGGTGGCGTGGCTCGCGTTTCATCAGGGGGGGCGCTTACCGGGCCAGGGGGTTGATCGGTGGTAGTCTGTCCGTTGCTCAGCGCCGAGCCGGTCGGCGCACTAGCCGCAGTCGCAGGCGTGGCCCGGCCTGTGCCACGGTCGTCACCGCCCGGCGGGGGGGTGACTAAGAGGCCACTGGTGTCGCCCTGGGCAGTGGATTCCCCCGACGGGGCGCTTGTTCCCGTGGGAGTCGGGGATCTCAGGAACGTCAGGAAGGTCTGGACCTCGTCCTTCAGCGCCGTGAGGCGCGAGCGTTCGTCCGATGCAGGATCCAGTTTCGAGAGCCGCTCGTCTATCACGCGGCAGAGGAAATCACGAAGTTCGGGACGCGAAACGCCCAGCCGCTCGGTCAGGTAGTCCGGGCGGCGAACCTCGATCACACTCCAGAAGTCTTGGGCCAATCCCCCTCCGCGGTATCCCCGCGCGGTAACGTCGACGGGCCCCCCCGGGCCATCGACGACCCTACCGGGAGGCACGGCCGGCATCGGCGGGACCGGGCGAGACGTGCCGTCCCACAGTGCCGCCCGAGCCAGGGGCGCGAGGAAACGCGTGCGCTCGCCCTTCGTCGCCATGTGCCGAATGTGCGTCGCCGCGTTGTTCGCGATAGAGTTCTCCATCAGCATCCATGTGATGAGGTTCTCATTCCCTGACTGGAGAATCGTGACGACCATTCCGTCGGCCGACAGATGAAGAGGATAGTCATGCTTCTTCCTTTTCTCTTCGGGCGAGATAGCCTCCACCCGCGCCTGCCGCATGGTCCGCGGGGCGTCGTCGCAGAGACGCCGCATTTCCTCCCTTTTCTCCTCGGGCGAGATTGCCTCCAGGCCGCGCTTCAGGTAGTAGCCGGGCACCCACTCCTCCCGCGGCTCTCGCAACAACCTCCAGCGTTCATTGTCCCAGGCGGTGAGTTCCCGTATCGCCGCGTCCTCCGCGTTCTCCCCCCAGACGGGCGCGCCCCAACCGATCACGAGAACGAGGGAACAGACGATCGCAGGCCAGCGGACTTTGTTGGAAGCGTGCTGATGAAACATAACTACCATCCGATATTGTCATCCGTGACCTCGCCCCGGCTGTTTGTAACCTCGGTGGCGTCGCGTTCAAAAACAGCATGGTGCTGCCACGAATAGGGATCGGAGACCCGGTACCAAGCCCTGGCCCCCCCGGTTCCATCGCCGATCTGGAGCCGCGCGAACCAGATGATAAACACCGCCACCGTTGCCAGCAACGTGCCGCCGGCGAGAAACGCAAACGTCTCACCGCGCGCACCGGTCGCTCATGCTCCCGCCCCCCCGGGCACGCCGTCACGGCGGGAAAGGTCCGCCACGCTGATCCCCGCACCGGAGTGGGTACCAGCCCGGCGTCGCGTACCCCTCGGAGGCTCGGATGGTGTAGCCTGGCCGGGCCATATCTCAGGACACCGCGCCCGGGGGCGAAGGAGGGCCCCGCGGCTCGCCGGCGACTCCCCCCCGGGAGAACCGGCGGAGAAGGAGAATGGCGAGGGAGGCGAGCACCAGGATGAGGCCGGCGGCGAGAAGCCAAGGGAAACCCCATTCCCTCTTCCCGTCGTCGAGAGAGCGATTGCGAGGCGTCGAGACATGCGCCGGATTCCACCGCTCGGACGGATCGGTGGGCGTGGTCGGGGGAACGGCGTTTCCTTCCTCTGTTTCGGGAGGGATGGGATCCTCCTCAATCTGCTTTTTCCGCCACGCGGCCTCGGCTGCTTGCAGATCCTCTACAAATTCGTTTTTGTACTTCGCCAGTTCATCGGGAAACCATTTCTCGAGAAAGGGGCGTCGCGCGGCGGATTTCTCCGGTTCCGGGAGGGCTTGCATCGCCTCGTATTCCGGCCACGCAGCGAGGAACTTGGCGCGAGCCGCAGCGCGCTCCTGATCAGCGGCGAGAAAAAGGGCGCGGTCCTTGGCGCGCTCCTTCCGCTTCCATTCGTTCACCTCCTGCTCCATTTCTGGGGGCAGTGGCGGCGCGCCAGGCACTTCGTCTGTGTAGCGCCGTTCGCGATAGCGACCGAATGGCGGCGGCTCCCTCGGGCTAATACTCCAATTCACGGATAGGCGAATTTCCATCCTCCTCCGCGTCCCACGGTAATGGTGATGTTCGTCTGAGACATCCTGCCATTCGCCGCTCTTGACGTTGTAGGTGACGAGTATTGGAACATCCGTCTCGAACGGCAACGGCACTGATTTCATATCAAGTGGCCGCATATGGCCTTCGATGCGCAATATATCTCCGTCCATGATGATGGACACTGAGTCCGGTCCAACATCCAGATCTTCCCATCCACGTTGAAATCTGCTCAGGATTACTTCGTGTTGTGGCGGCGTGGCTGGTTTGTCAGTTCCGGCGAGCACGTACGTCGGCGCCAACTCGCTTCCACCCAAGGGATCCGGCAGATAGCGACATTCCGACGCTGGAGACGGCGCTGCTTTTGTAATCACGTACAGGTAATAAGCCTGGGACGCCCCGAAAGAATGGCACATCAGAAGGTACACGCGATCTCCGTTGTCCGAAGGAGTCATGTCGTAAAGGTGAATGGAGGGATGCCCTCCGTGCCAAGCGCCCCAACACCACTGCCGCCAAGCGACAGTCGCTGCGCCTAGCGCCTCTCCCCAAGGAGTGAGAAGGAGTTCTACCCCGGACACCGTTGGCTCGATACCGAACGAATGAGCACGGAGGGCCACGTCGGGATACCACCGCCAATCCTGCATTCCTTGTGACCGGGCCCCTGGGCGAAGGCGAATCTTCTGAACCAGCCGTGCTTCATACGGAACGCCGTCGAACGCGACAGCCACGGACTTCATCGTCCGTTCGACCACGACGCCTTCTTCGACCGATTTCGCCGCCCCGATATCCTCCGCGAGAAGGGCAGGCGAATGGCACCACGCCACGATGTGGCCGACTACATAGATCGCGACACGAAAGCCGGTGCGCATGCGCAGAGCAAGGCGTGAAGCAACTGATGAAAAGGGGCGCGGAGCAGGGACGTAATTCACTTTTCACGGAACTGGATCGAATTTGACAACCGTGGACGTCGCTGGAGCGGTTCGCGCCAGAGCGGCCGCGGAGACTGGCGAACATGAGGAGAATTTCGAGACGCCGGCCAGCGATGCGTTTTGCCATTCTTGGTTCGTCGCAAAAGGTCCAGTGCCGTACGACGAATCGTAGAACTTCCCGGAGTACTTAACGATGAAGTGATTGAAGAAGTCGTCAGGGGGATTGCCGATGCCTTGGGCGGGCGCGCCGGGATTCGACGCCACAGCAGCCCGAAAACGATCGAACGGAGCGCATCCGACCAACGCGGGATTTGGAGGAGGAAAGGTCCGATTCTTCACCATCAGCACACCGTGACGCAGTAGCGAGGAATCGAGGGGCGTGCGGAACGGAGTCGGATTGTCGAAGTCGTTCTTGTCCGACGTGGTGATCTGGATCCTCTCGGCGCTTGAAATGCCCTGCGCCTGCGTCGTCGCGATAAGCAAATCAGCCCACGCCGCGCACGTTCCCACGCCATTGAGCGTTGTGCTTGGCGCGAGCATTCCCGCCAGCGTCTGGCACGCGCTTGCACCCCCGATACTCTCCACATCGGGATCCGCCGCATCGAGCCAGTATTTCATCTGCCTGCCGTCCACACGGCGAACGTCGCGATCGGTGAAGTCGCTCCAGATCGCGTCGAACGCCGGGTTCTCAGCCTCTTTCCCCTTGGCGTTCCGGCAGCCGATGTCCAACGCGGTCTCGTAGAGGAAGGCGCCGAGGCCCACGGGCGTGCCCAGTGTCACGTACATCCTGTTGCTGCTCACGCCAAACGTCGCGGCCTTATCGCCCTTCTTCACGGCGATCTTCCAGGTCAAATCGAAGGAAGGCTGCGAATCAATCTTGTTCTTCAGCGCGCTGGCCGAGGTGATGGGACCAACGCTCGCCGTGGGGCCCGTGAACACGACCGGTGTCGCGAGCGCGGTCGGCTTCGGCCCATCCACCGACAAGTCGGCGCCGAGACCGGTGAGGTCCGGCTTGCAGGCCAGGGTGGCGGAAAGTTTCACGGAGCTCGCGCGCTGGTAGCAGACCGCGATGGGCAGGCTGGCGGTGCCTTTGACGTCGGCGACGCCGTCACCGTTCGCGTCCAGCCAGTGGGGGCCGGCGTAGTCCGTGCCGTCGTCGCGGGTCACGACGTTGAATCCCGGGCCGGAGAAGGTCACGTCGCGAACCGTCAGGTCGAAAATGGTGAACCGCCCCACGTCGTTGGGCGCCTTCGCCCGGTCGAGCCGGATAGTCGTGCCCTGGAATGCAAGGCTGAGTTTTTCGGGAGAGATAGTCCGCGTTTCCCGCTGCGCCGCGTCAAGCGTGAAGAGATTTTTCATCCTCGAGAAGCGCGCCTGATCCACCGGGTCTATCGACAGCAAGAACTTGTACGGCCCGGTTCCCGGGGGCGCCCCTTTCAGAAAGACGGTGACGGGCAAATTCCACTTGTCGCCACTCGGGTGGCTGGGAAGAAGGAGCGCGTCGTCGACCACCGCATCGGTCTCGTTCACGTCGGTGGAGACGACGGCGACGTTGACGACCACGTCGATCATGCTGTCACCGCAGGCGGCGCGCAAAATGTAGCGCCCGGGGGCCGCCAAGCCGGAATAGGTCACCACCGGACCGACGGTGGATGAGAAACTCCCCGACGCCGGCCCTTCCACCTTGGACCACGTCGGTTGCCCGGTCGGAAAGTTCGCAGCACTCGGGTTTCCCACGCCCTCCGGGGAAAGGCTGGAGAACGCGAACAATGTAATGTCGGTGCCCCCGATGGCGGCGATGGGGACATTGAGAGCAGCCGGGCGATTGGAGGTCGAAACGGCGCCGGACGTCGACGAGGTGGCCCACGCCTCTACCGACTCCAAAGCGACGACAAAGACCTGCACCGCGAAATCCTCCTGGGCGCCGCACCGCGCCCGGAAAACCGCCGAGCCGGGGCGGTCCGTGGAGACCTGCGTGAAATCAACGTCGCGCGGCGGTTGCAGTTCCCGCAACCCGGGAGGCTGCTCTTCGATCGTCAGGGAGGCGTCGGGGGGGAACGTAGGGCCAACAGCGTCCGGCAGGTAGTCAACGGAGACGCTAACCCTGTCGCCTTTCTTGACGCACACCATCAGCGTGGGGATGTCGCCGACGGCCTGTTCCCTGGCCGGATCGACATCCTGAACCGTTTGACCGCCGGATGAGGCGCGGATCGCCGCGATGCGCGCGGTTTGAATCCCTATCCCCAGCCAGGGTTCATCCGGGTCCTGGACGCCGTCGCCGTCGGAATCCAGCCACGCCGTGATGAAATAGTAGGCCGGAACCGTGAACGTCACTGTGGGCTTCCCCGCCGCGAAGACGCCGGTCGCGGGAGCGCCGCCGTTTTGGGGGTTGGTGGTGATGGCGTACTTCACCTTGGCCTCCTGGCCCGCGGGCTGGGTGGCCACGGAAAGTTCCACCGGCGCTTCCAAACAGATACTGAACGAACTCGTGCCGACCGGCGGCTTCGCCACGGCCTCGTTGGTCTTGCCGCCCTTCTGGCCCGAGGTGGTGTCAACCGCGCGGAACTCCTTCAGCGCGATTCGCGTGACCTTCACCTTGGTGGAGATCACCGCCTCGCCGTCGTTGGGGAGGCCATTGTCGTTCTTGTCCGCGAAGGCCTTCATGGTGTGTTCGCGCGTGGGGCCGACCTGGTTCGGAAGTTCCGGAAACCGGATGGACGTCGTGCCAATGTACGGGATCATAACATGAAGGGTAAATTCGCCCGAATCTGGATCCGCCCCCTCCGCCGGCTCCACCACGAACCGCACCTTTGGCCCCTGGTCGGCGACACCCTCCTGCTCCTTGGTCACCCGGTCGAAGTCGAGCTGGAACCCTACGGAGGTGTCCGCCGCGACCGCGATGGTCTGTTCGTCGCCTTTCTTCGACTCGACCCGGTTGGCGATATCGGACTCGTCCGTCGCCACCAGCGACGTGATGTCAAGGATGCGAATCTTCGGCCCGCCCGCGCCGTCGCCGTCGCCATTGCCGTTCCCATTCTGCTGCGCGCTGCGCTGGCTCAGCGGCGATGACGCACCGGCCCACTTCACACCGCCGCGCCGCCGCAGCGGACTGGGAGCGATGACGGGAACGGGCGCGGGCGGGGCGCAATGGACGGCGACCTCGAACGTGCCCGGGATCGTGAAGGTGACCCGCGACGCGCCCGGGGTGAACCCGCCGATCGCGTTCATCACCCCCGCCGACGGGGAAATCTCGTAGGTGAAATAGTCCTCCTTCCCCGCCGGCTCGGTGGTGATCGAGAGATTGAACCGCGCCTGAAAATTGGCGTCGAGGAAGGAGGCGATCTGGAACTTCGTGTCGGGGAAGAAGAGGAAGTTCCCGGCGTCGTCCACGTCTTGTATCAGCGCCGTTCCGAGGCCGATCTTGACGAACGGCGCCTCCACCGCCGCCTCGCCGCAGGACACGCGCAGCGCCCGCGGCCCGCCGCCGATCAGCCCCTCCAGGCGAAGCGTGGCCGTGACACGGTTGGTGTCAACCCTCAAATCCCGCACGTCCAGGCGCTCCAGGGAAGGTACGACGTAAAGCGACAGGAACTCGAAAATGCTCTCGGTCACCGGTTCGGAGAAGGTCAGGACTCCTTCAAACGGCTCATCAGGACACACCTCCTCCCGGTCCAGCGTGAGGCTCACCATCTCCGGCACGCGGAAGACGATCTCGGCGTAGGTTTCATCCTCGCACAACCGCACGCGCACCGGGTGGTCCCCCGGCCCGGCGAACATCACGGTGAAGACCGGGCCGCTTCCCAGCGCGCCGAACAGCGACCCCGGCGCCTCGTAATGGATCATCGGCGCGAGCGGGTCGTCCACGCCACCACCGGGCGCGGGCGTCGCCGCCTCGGAGACACCGTACAGATCGATCGGGGCGCCCGGACAGGCCGAGAGCACGATGGAGCCTCCCAGCG
>JACQVU010000501.1 GCA_016209585.1 Planctomycetota bacterium | reverse complement strand
GTCAGGGGGCGGGGAGATGGGGACTGGGGCGCTCCATTGGCTGACCACTGACCACTGACAACTTCCGTTCGTGTCCGTTCGTGTCTATTCGTGGTTCGTCTCCGGCCGCGGTTCCAGCAGGGCGACGTGGACCCGCGTCGCGAAGTCGCCCGCGAACGCGCCTTCCGCCACCGCCCGTTCCCACTCCCGCGTGCGGAACGCCACGCGCCATGCCGGCCCCTCCAGCAACTCGGCCCAGTGGCGGAAGTCGGCCCGGCGCGGGTCGTGGAGATCGTTCCACGTGATCAACAGGTAGCGCCAGCCGTGGCGGCGCATCGTGGGAATCACCTGCTCCGCCCGCGCCTCCTCCCAGAACAGCGGGAGGTCGTCGAGCCCCCCGTAGAACGCCGCGCGGCTGGCGCGCGGCGTGGCCACGATCCCCGCGTCCGCTCCTTCGGCTCCTGACAGCGCCGCGCGGATCAGCGGCCCAGCCTCCACCAGCGCGGCCTTGTCGGCGTCGACCGGCCGGGCCGCCCAGGCGCCCAGCGGCGCGGCGACGAGGGCGGCCACCAACCAGACCCCGCGGGCCGGCGCCGGCCGCGGGCGCGACGGCGACGAACGCGCCAGCGCCCTCCCCAGCCGCGCGGCGCCCAGGCCGGCGAGCGGCATCAACATAATGACCAGGGCCTCCACGTGGCGGCCGGAGAAGTAGCCCTTCACGTTGCGGACGAACACGAGCGACGCGACGACCACCACCCCCAACGTCAGCAGGAAGAGCGCCGCGCCGCGCTCCCGCGATGAGAGTCGGCCGGGAGCGCCCAGCAGCGTCCCTAGCCCGGCCAGGGTGAAGATGGTCAATACATAAGACTGTCCGGCCATCGTCTCCACGCCCACCTCGCCCGCGGCCCGAGGCACGCCCGGCCGAACGAACGGCCGCGGCGGCGGCTCGAACGGGTCGATCACCAGCGGGTCGCCGTCCGATCGGGGCTCGTCCGTGAGGGCGCTCGCCGGCCCGGGCGCCCCGCGCCCCGCGTCGAACAGCATCCGCTCCAACCCCCCGATCTTGCGCGTGAAGGAGCCGGTCCGGGCCGCGTAGGGCGCGGCGCACAAAAGGAAACCCGCGGCCAGGGCCGCGACGAACGCCGTCCGCCGGCCCGCGCCGACGCCGGCCAGGAACGGCCCCGGCGCCACCGCCAGCGCCAGGCCGGCCAGAACCACCCCCGCGCCTTCCGGCCGGAAAAGGTAGGCCAATCCCGCCGCCAACCCGGCGAAAAAGGCCGCGGGAGGCCCCGCCCGCCGCAACGCCCGCAGCGCCAGCCAGGCCGCGAAGGTCCAGCAGAGATAGTACGGCCCCTCGCTCAACGCGTGCGACGTGGACTTCACATGGTCCGGCGTGACGGCCAGAAAGAGCGCGGCCACCAGCGCCGCCTCGCGGCCCACCAACTCCCGCGCCAGCAGCCAGAGCGGCACGACCGTCAGCGCGCCGCACGCCACCGCCGCCGCCAGCCCGGCCTCGTGCAGCCCGCCCGCGAGCGGCGAGAGGCCGGCCATGAGCAGCGACGTGCCCGGATGGTAGGGATGGTTCAGCGCGGCCTCGACCAGCGCCGCCTGACCGCTGGCGACCTTGCGGGCCAGCGCGACGTAGGTGCGCGTGTCGTCGGAGATGACCGCGTTGCCAGCCGCTCGCCATGCCCGGACGGCCAGCGCGAGAAAGGCGACCACCACCACGCCGGGGACGGCGACGGCGCTTCGCGAGGCCGCGGGAACAAGGGAAAGCGGTGTCGCGCGCGCCATTCGGGCACATATTACCCCAAAAACCAGTTGACAACTGGTTTTGGGATAATATGTCGAGGGCGCCCGACGCCGCGACGCCGCCTCGGCACGCTCACAGCCGGGCGGAGCGCGAATGGGCTACCGCAACAGGCTCTGACAACTTCCACCCCCTGTCCACCGCCCCAGGCATGGTTCACCCGCCCGGCCTGTTCGTCACCGGCACCGACACCAGCGTCGGCAAGACAGTGATTTCCTGCGCGCTGGCCGTGGGGTTTCGCGCGCGTGGCTCGCGCGTGGGGGTAATGAAGCCCGTGGCCACCGGCGCCGAGCCTTTCCCCGGCGGCTGGGCGGCTGAGGATACGCTGTTGCTCCAGGCCGCCGCGGGCGTCGACGACCCACTTGACGAGATCACTCCCGCCCTCTTCGCGCCGCCTATCGCCCCGCATGCCGCCGCCGCGCGGGAGGGCGCGACGATTGATCTCCCGGCCCTGGTCGCCGCCTTCCGCCGCCTCTCCCGCCGCCACGGGTGCATGGTGGTGGAGGGCGTGGGCGGGTTGCTGACGCCGCTCACGCGCGACGCGTTGCTGGCGGACCTCATCGCGGAGTTCGGACTGCCGCTGGTGGTGGTGGCGCGGGCCGGGCTGGGAACGATCAACCACGCGCTGCTCACTCTCGAAGCCGCGCGGCGCCGGGGGCTGGCCGTGTTAGGCGTGGTGGTGAACGGGTTGAACCCAGCGGGAAGCGATCTTGAGCGTGAGAACGTCGCGGCGCTCGCCGCCTACGGGGGCGCGCCGATCCTGGGCCAGGCGCCACGGCTCACCACGCCGGGCGGGATCACCCCCGACCTGGTCGTCGACATTCTCGAATCGCGTCTCTCCGCCGCGTGGTATCGGGAGATGATCGACGCCGTGCTGGCCGCGCTGCGCCGTGCCCCCGGTTCGTGACGCGTCCGCTCCCGGAGAACCCCACGGTGCGCGACGTGTACTGGGCCGTGGCCGGCATGGGCGGCCACCTCGCCCACCACGGCCAGCCCGGCTGGCTGGCGCCGTGGCGCGGCTTCGAGAAACTCATCTGGATCGAGCACGGCTGGCGCCTGGCCAAACGGGCCGGGAAATGTGATCGATCATGAGCTCAAGTCGAACAACGTGACGGACGCGCTGGCGGGGTCTCCGCCGGCGCTCTTTCGCGCTCGCTCCGCATTTGCTTTTCCCTCTTCCCCGTGGAACACTTCTCCGGGTTCCGCGGTGGTGTTCAAGATCGAGCGAGGCTCCCATGCGCGCTTTACACCCGTTCTTCGCCGTCGCGTTGGTCGTCACCTTTACCGCGGGCTTCGCGCTCGCGCAGGACGCCGCGGAGAAGCCCCGCCACGCCACGCTGGTCATCCAGTCGATGGGCTTCGTGCACGACGTGGCCAGGAAGAAGGAGGGCCAGCCCAGCGTCGTGGATCGCTCCATGGGCGAGATCGCCGCGTCGCCCGAAGCCAAGGGGCTGTTCGCCGTTCGCACCGTCGAGGACGTCGCGTTGCTCACGCCCGAACACTTGGCCGACACGTCGCTGGTGATCTTCTACACCACCGGCAACCTGCCCTTCACCGACGACGGTCTGAAGACCTTCGTCGACTGGGTGAGCAATGGCGGCGCCTTCCTGGGCATCCACTGCGCGACCGACACGCTGCGCCAGAACCCCCTCTACCGCTCGCTGGTGGGCGCGGCCTTCATGTCGCACCCCTGGACCGAGAATCACACCGTCACGCTCAAGGTGCAGGACCCCAGCCACCCGGCGATGAAGGGCTTCCCCCAGGGCCACACGATCAAAGAGGAAATCTACCAGTTCCGCGACTTCGACCCCTGGACGGTGCGCGTTCTCCTCTCGCTCGACATGCAGAAGACCACGCTCAAGCGGGGCGCGCACGTTCCGGTGGCGTGGTGCAAAAAAGTGGGCAAAGGGAAGGTCTTCTACACCTCCCTCGGCCACCGCGAGGACGTCTGGACCAGCCCCGTCTATCGCGCCCACCTCCTCGGCGCCATTCGCTGGCTGCTGGGCGTCGAGAAGGGCGAGGCCGCGCCCAACCCCGAAGCGCACCAGCGCGAGGAAGTCATCGCCAAGGCCGCGCTCAGGGGGGAAGAGCCTCCCCAAGAGGCCGCGCCGCCGCCGCTCAATCCGACCGCGACGGACGCGCCGCCGGATGACGCGCCCGCGCCAACCCCGGCTCTTGGCACGCCGGCGCCCGCGGCCGCGGCTGGAAGCGGCGGCCGCCCGCGCGACCCGTGGGTCTTCCGGTCGGTGCTCGACAACCGGGCGCGCATCGTCACGGTCGCGCTGCGCGCCGATCTCTGGATCGCCTACGACGCCACCGGCTGCAACCTCTTCGAGGTCTGGAGCGACGGCGTGAAGTTCGAAGGCCCGGTGTTCAACACGGTACACGGCCCACAACCCCGCACGAAGGGGCGCAAGTTCTTCTCGCAGGAGAGCGAGAACGTCTTCTTCCTGCGGACGGCGAAGGGAGAGAGCGCGCTCCGGACGCGCTGGGGCGGCTACACGCTGAAAGACGACCGCGTGACCCTCCAATACACGCTGACCGGACCTGACGGCGTGGCCATCGCCGTTCGCGAGTCCCCCGAAGCCGCGCCCGCCAAAGAGGGGCGCGCCGCGCTGGCCCGGCGCTTCACCTTCACCGGAATTCCAGCCGGCGCCGCCGTGCGGCTGGACCTCTCCGGCGCGCAGGGAGGCGGGGAGGTGGCCGCCACCGGCGGCGGCCGGATCGTCGGCGACGGGCCGGCGGCGGCGCTGATCGTCGAGAAAGACGGCGCCTCTGAAGTCACCCACACCTTCGCACGGGAGGGCTGAAATGACCGTCACCAGCCTCTCACAGAGCGGCCTTGTGCTCCGGCGCGTCGCGGCCGCGGCGCTCGCCCTCGCGCTGGGGATGGCGTTCGCGCTTCCAGCCTTGGCGCAGGAGTCGGGCGGCGCGGCGACGGGCGGACCGGAGCCGGCGAAGCCCGCGCCGGCGGGGGGCGAGCCGGGGGTGGTCCTGCGGCTCTACAACATCGGCGACGTGATGGACCTGGTGCCGCCCATCGCGGCCGGGCAGGCCCCCAACGTCTGCAAGGTGGCGCCGGCGGTGGACTTTGACGGCGCGCGCGGCGACTTCGCTCCGCTGCGGGATCAATTCGTCTCCCACGTCGAGGGCGTCCTCACCGCGCCGAGCACGGGCAAGTATACCCTTCGCCTCATCAGCGACGACGGGTCCAATCTTTACGTCGACGGCCGGCGGGCCATCGATCACGACGGCCTCCACAGCGCCGCCGAGCCGGCCGCCGTGAAGATCGACCTCGCGGCCGGGCCGCACGCCTTGCGCATTGAACACTTCCAGATGTTCGGCGAGGCGCGTCTGCTGCTCGAATGGCAGCCGCCCGGCGCGGCCGACTTCACGCCGGTGCCGGCGTCGGCGCTCACCCACCCCGCCGACGTCTCGCTGGCCACGGCGCCGGGCCGCAAGAAACTGGGCGTGCTTCCCATCCCCGGCGCCGCGGCGGTCGACCAGCAGTGGGCCAACACCCGCCCCGGCGACACCCGCCCGCTGCGCGACGTGCACCCGGCCTTCGACCTGAAGAAGGCCCGCCCCCAGGATTTCCGCCCCAAGGTGGGCGGTCTGGACTTCCTGCCCGACGGCCGCATGGTCATCACCACCTGGGACCCTATCGGCGCCGTCTACTTCCTCTCCAACGTCGCCGGCGACGACCCCGACGCCATCACCGTCCATCGCTTCGCCGCCGGCCTGGCGGAGCCGCTGGGCGTGAAGGTGGTCGAGGGGCGCATCTTCGTCCTCCAGAAGCAGGAACTGACCGAACTCATCGACCACGACGGCGACGGCGTGGCCGACGAGTACCGCTGCGTCTGCTCCGGTTGGAACGTGACCGCAAACTTCCATGAGTTCGCCTTCGGGCTGGTCTACAAGGACGGCTTCTTCTACGCCAACCTGGCGGTGGCCATTAATCCGGGCGGCGCTACCACCGTGCCGCAGGTCCAGGGCCGCGGCTGCGTGCTGCGCATCTCGGCCAAAGACGGCACGTTCCAGGCCATCGCCGGCGGCCTGCGCACGCCCAACGGCATCGGCCTCGGCGTGGACGGCGAGATCTTCATCACCGACAACCAGGGCGACTGGTTGCCCTCCTCCAAACTGCTGCACGTCAAGCCCGGCCGTTTCTTCAACTCCTACCTCACGCCGCCCGGCCCGTTTGAGAAGCAACCCATCACCCCGCCGGTCGTCTGGCTGCCCCACGGTGAGATCGGCAACTCGCCCAGCAACCCCGTGCTGGTTGAGAAGGGAGCCTACGCCGGCCAGATGCTCCACGGCGACGTCACCCACGGCGGCGTCAAGCGCGTCTTCGTCGAGAAGGTGAACGGCGAGTACCAGGGCTGCGTCTTCCGCTTCACGCAGGGGCTTGAAGCCGGGGTCAATCGCATCGCCTGGGGGCCTGACGGCTCGCTCTACGTCGGCGGCATCGGCTCCACCGGCAACTGGGGGCAGACCGGCAAGCGCCGCTACGGCCTGGAACGACTGACGCCCAACGGCAAGACCGCCTTTGAGATGCTGGCCGTCCGCGCGCGCCAAGGCGGGTTCGAGATCGAGATGACCGAACCCTTCGCCGACCCCGACCTGGCCGGCGACCCCGCCAACTACCGCGTCGAGCAGTGGCGCTACAAACCGACCACCTCCTACGGCGGCCCAAAGATCGACCGCACCGTGATGGCCGTCAAGGCCGTCTCCCTCTCGCCCGACCTGAAGACGGCCGCGCTGGAGATCGATGGCCTGAAAGAATCTTACGTCGCCCACCTCCGCCTCTCCGACAAGTTCCGCTCCGCCACCGATCAGCGCCTCTGGACCACCGAAGGCTGGTACACCCTCAACGCCATCCCCGCCGGCCTGCCGGTGACCAAGTTCCCGCCGCCCCCGCCCATCGAGCCGAACACGCTCACCGCCGCCGAGAAACGCCAGGGCTGGAAACTGCTCTTCGACGGCCGCACCACCGCCGGCTGGCGCGGCTTCCGCAAGAAGATCATGCCCTCCGGCTGGAAGGTGGATGAAGGCTGCCTCACCCGCGTGGGGCTGGCCGGCGATATCGTCACCGAAGGACAGTTCGAGAACTTCGACCTCCGGCTCGAATGGAAGGTCGCCCCCGGCGGGAACAGCGGCATCTTCTTCCGCGTCAGCGAAGACCTCTCTCCCTGCTGGCACACCGGGCCGGAAATGCAGGTGCTCGACAACGCCCGCCACGCCGACGGCAAGAACCCGCTCACCTCCGCCGGCTCGGCCTACGCGCTCTACGCGCCAGCCAAAGACGTGGCCAAGCCCGCCGGGGAGTTCAACCGCGCGCGGCTGCTGGTCGATGGCGCCCACGTTGAGCACTGGTTGAACGGGGAGAAGATCGTCGCATACGAGCTCGGCGGCGACGACTGGCTGGCGCGCGTGAAAAACAGCAAGTTCGCCTCCATGCCCCGGTTCGGCCGCGAGAAACAGGGCCACCTCGCCCTCCAGGACCACGGCGATCGCGTGGCCTTCCGCGACGTCAAGATCCGCGTCCTTCCCTCCAGGGAAAGCGGCGCGACGCCGCCCAAGGCTGAGAAGGAAGAGCAGTTCTGACGCCCGCGCCCCAGCGCGCCGCCGCCCGTTCCGCGGGATATCGGCGCGGAGCGCAAGGTCTTGGCGCCTTCGACGCCTCCCTCATCGCGCCGCGCCGGATCGCTCCGCGCCCGGCCCGAAGAATTCGCGTGGCGCGGGCCTGTCTGAAATGGGAGAATACCGCGTCGGTCACCAACTTCGGTTATCACGTCATCGCGGTCTGATACCGCGCCCAGTTCCATGCGCCACCATTTGCTCACCGCGCTCGCGTTGCTGTCAGCCTCTCTCGCCCTCGGCTCGTGCGGCGGCGTCAGCCCGGGGCCGGGGGAGCGCAATCGCGTTCCGCCGACCACGCTGTCGGGCGCGGCTGCGAAGAGTGGCGTTCGGGATCGAGCCGCGCCAACCGAAAGCAAAATCACAATTTTCCTTGATCGCCTGAAATAGACAGGTATGCTTTCGCTCAGTCAGGTGTGCTTTTCGAACGTCCCCGGTGTCCGAATTCTCGCAGGAGCGGATAACGCAATGCCTCGCACGCCCCCTGGCCCCGTCTCGCGCCTTGCTTCCCAAGCCGTCGTCGTGCTCGCGCTGTTCCTCGTCCCGATAGTCGCCGGATGCGGCAAGAATGATGGCGCGTCGCCCGGAGCGATTACGTCCGCAGCCGGGGATGGCGGTGGCGACAGTTCGCTGGCGGCGTTGCGCATTGAGCGGTTGATCACGGCGAACGAGGGCGGCGATCTCGCCGCGCCAAAAGATCATCCCCTGGCGGGGGCGGCGGTCCGCTTGCCGCGCTTCGCGCTGGCTGAAGACGCGGTTATCACGATGTCATCCGCCGCTGGATTCCAACCCGGATTCGTGAGGGGCGCGCGCCGGACAGGAGCCGGAAGCGTGAGCGACGGGTCCGCCGTCCGCGCGCTCACCGCCGCATCGTTCGTGGCCCCGCGGTTGCCGGCGGGCGTGGCGGCGGTCGGCCCGGTGATCGATCTCGGCCCGTCGGGAACGTCGTTCACCGCCCCCGTCGAGGTCACTTTGCCCTATTCCGAAGGCGCGCTGAAAAGTCTCGGCCTCTCCGGCGACGCGCGCGTCGCGGCATTTACGATTCGATCGGACACGGGACAAATAGACTTTCTCCCCATAGTCTCGCGCGACACGCAAGGCGATACCGTCACCGTCCGCGCCGATCACTTCAGCCTCTTCGGCACGACGACGGAGCCGAACGTGGGCGTCCTCTGGCGGCTGGTGAGCACCATCACCTCGATCACGTTGTTCAATGACGCGGGCGAGCCGGTGGCGGCGACCTATCCGGACCTGACGAACTTCGGCGACGAAGACATTGACCTCGCGCCCGGCCCGGCCATCCAGGGGGACCTGATCGCCGACGATCTCAACGGCAACAACAATCCGTTCTCATTGCGCGGCAGCGCCGTGCCGGGCGGGGCGGTGGCGTTCGCCATCACGGGGTTCGGGGCGGCGCCCGCGGTTGTCGGCGGCACGGTGAACGGGGCGACGTCGCCGGCGCGAACGGACTACGCCGGGTCGCATGCGTTCACCCTCACCGAAGATCACGGCGATCAGATTGTCGGGTCATTCGCCGGCGGATACGACGAAGTGACGTACGTCGACGACGAAGGGGTCACGCGGGTCGGCCGCGTCGCCTATTCCGGCGCGTTCACGGTCGACGTGATCCGCGCCGACGATCTGGAGGCCGCCGACACCGTCATGAACGTCGTCTCGCCCACCCGCGGCGCGGCGGCCCTGTTCGTCACCGGCGCGACGGAGATC
>JACQVU010000511.1 GCA_016209585.1 Planctomycetota bacterium | reverse complement strand
GCCCGCGGCGGTCGGTGCGCAGCGTGTGCACCGAACGCGCCGGCGTCCGGCTCGCGGTCGCGGTCGCGGTCGCGGTCGCGGTCGCGGGCCCCGTCACGGCGGCGGCCGGCGTCGTAGAGACCCCGCCGCCCGCCGGCGCCGACGACGTTGACGCCGCGCCCGGCTCCGGCGCGCGGGCGACCTTGGCCAGCCCCCAGTCGACCACCAGGGTCTCGCCGTACTCGCCCATCATCACGTTCTCCGGCTTCAGATCGCGGTGGATGACCCCGCGGGAGTGGGCGAACGCCACCGCCTGGCACACGTGGACAAAGGTCTGCAACAACTTGGCACGGGTGAGCGCCCGCTCCTCGGCGGAGACCTCGGCGGCGGGCGGCCCCTCCGCGGAAGTGGCCGCGGTCGCCGGAGCCGGGCCGGAGTTCGCCGCGTCGCCGGCCGGGTTTTTTTCGCGCCCCTGGGCCGCCTCCGCCAGGAGGCTTTTCAGGGCGTCTTCCCCGGAGACGGTTCCCAGCGGCGCGCTGGCCGGCGCGGTCGGGGCATCACCGGCGCCGGTCTTGCCGCGGGAGGCGCGGGAGCGTTCGCGCGGCACGTCCTGCCCCAGGGCCGGCAGGCGGCCGGTGCGCCGGACCGCGTCGAGCACCTCCGACAGCGGCCGGCCGCGGATGAGTTTCATGGTGAAGTAGGGCTCGCCGTTGCGGCGATACCCGACTTCATGGACCGGCACGATGTTGGGGTGTTCCAGTTGCCCGGTGATCTGCGCCTCCTGGAGGAAGCGGGCGGTGCGCTCGTCGGCGTCGTCGCCGAACTCGCGGCAGATTTTCATCGCCACCTCGCGGTGGATGTCGTTGTCGAACGCGATGACCACGCGCCCCGTGCCGCCGGTGGCGACTTCCCGGCCCACCAGGTAGCGGTTCTCACGCTCCACCGAGATCGGGATGTGCGCCGGAGCGGCGGCCGGGGTGATGCGCCAGAGCAGGGCGCCCACCTCGCCCTCCACGCCGCAGAGCATCAGGGCGTTGCGGCCGCCCACGAACTCGCGGCAGAGGCGCTCCAGCGCGGCCAGTTCCGAGCCGTGATCCAGGACCCGCAGTTTGATGAGGTCCTCGATCACCGCCTCCTGGTCGTCAATGATGAACGCCTGCCGCAACAAGATGTCTTGCAGCAGCAGCGTACGGCTGCGGCTGGCGCTGGGCAGCGTCAGCACCTGCACCAGTTGTTCCTGGTTGATGAAACGCAGTTCCAGCGCCGTGACGCCAAACAGATAGTCGTATACCGAAAACATCAAACCGCGCGCGGCGCCACATACCGAAACCGCCAATACCATGACCCCAAGGGGATTTGAACCCCTGTTGCCGGGATGAGAACCCGACGTCCTGGACCAGGCTAGACGATGGGGCCATCCGGAAGGGCGAACCCGGGCAGCGCCGGGCGAAGCCGCGAGCGCCGGTCCTCCATCCTCCCGTCTTCGGCGTTTCTTCTTCGACTCTCAGCCTTTCTCCCGCGTGGTGCGCTTGTTCCCGCCTACTGCCCTGTCAGGACTCGAACCTGAAAAAACGGATCCAGAGTCCGTTGTGTTACCAATTACACCACAGGGCACCGAGACACCCACCACCTTCCCGGCCGGACCAGTCGCTCCGGCGAAACGGCGACGGTGACTTGATCCCGGAGCATAGTGGAAGCGTCGCCGGAGGTCAAGAGGGGAGAGAAACGGAGAAACGAAGCCGGTTGCGCTGTCAGCCTCATCGCCGCGGAGGTGGCCACGCGGCCCGCGGCGTGGTACCATCTGCGGTCCGATCAGGTTCCCGGCGACCCAAGGAGCAACCCATGGCTATCGCGGCTCGTCCCCACATTCGTCAACTGGCGGCCGCAGCCGCGCTGGCGGCGGCGGTGGTCGTCGGTTCGGCGGCGGCGGCGCGGGCGGAGATCACGAAGTGGACGTTCGACGAGGAGTTGCTGGCGGGGCTGTCGGAGACCGTGAAGCAGCGCGCGGTGGAGGCGACCCCGAAGACGGTGGCCATCCGCATCAACGTGCAGGGGCAGGAAGGGTGGGGGACGGGGGCCATCGTCTCAGCCGAGGGGCACGTGCTGACCTGCGCGCACGTGACCGAGCCGGGGAAGAAGTGGACGGTCATCCTCTCCGACGGAACCGAGTTGCCGGCGACGCAACTGGGGATCTGCTCGCAGAACGACTACTCCATGCTGAAGGTGGAACCGGAGGAGCCGCTGCCGTTCTTCGAGTTGGCAGACTCCTCTCGCGTGCGGGTCAAGCAGTGGGTCATCGCCCTGGGGCACCCCGGCGGGCCGTACCAGGACCGCCAACCGGCGGTGGCGGTGGGGCGGATCACGGCGCTGCACAAGCAGATTCCCATCGGTGGCGGCCTGCCGGGCATGGGCGCGATGAAGTTCTACAACGACGCCATTCAGACGGACTGCCCCATTTTCTCGGGGAATTCCGGCGGTCCGCTGGTGGACCTTTCGGGGCGGCTTCTGGGCATCAACGGGGCGATTCTGCTGGTGAACGACAACGCCTACGCGACGCCGGCCAACCAGATGCGTGACGAGATGGAGGCGCTGAAGGGCGGGCAGAAAGTGTCCGGGGTGAAACTGGAGCAGCGCAAGATGTTCCAGTTGATGCAGGACATGCAGAAGGAACTGGGGCCGGAGGAGATGAACAAGATGTTCGGCGACAGCCCGTTCGGGCAGATGTTCCGCAACATGATGGGGGGCGGCCGGGGCGGGGGCGGGGGTCTGTCGGCTGAGGAGAAGGAGGCGCGGCGGAAGTTGTCGCGCCGGGCCGCGCTGGCTGAGACGTTCACCACCGTGTCCGGCGTGGCCAACGCCTCCACCGTGACCGTGCTGCGGGGCGGGGAGCAGGTGGCCTACGGCGTGGTGATCGACACCGCCGGCCATGTGGTGACCAACTACCGGGTGGTCGAGCAGCCGGGGAACCTGGCCGTGACCACCCGGACGGGAACGTCGTACACGGCGTCGGCGGTGGGGTGGAACGGAGAGGAAGACGTGGCGCTGCTGGAGGCCGAGGGGCTGGCGGCGACGCCGGCCGAGTGGGGCGACGAAACCGCGTTGAAGCCGGGCGACTGGGTGGTGACGGGCGGCGCCGGCGAAGGGCCCCTCAGCGCCGGCGCGGTCTCCGCCGTGGCGCGCGACATCGAGGCCGATCGGAAAGTCCCGGTCCTGGGGCTGATGAGCCTGTTCGGCAACACGCCCAACAAGTCTCCCATCCGGCCGTACACCAAGGTACTGCAGCATGACTCGCCGCTGGAAGAGAAGGAGTTCGGCTCGCCGCTGTTCGATCTCCGCGGGCGGCTGGTGGGGGTCAACGTGGGCAGTTTCTACCGCGGGACATCGTTCGCCGCCGGGGCCAGGCGCGTGAAGGCCGCGTTGAAAGGCATGGCGGGCGGGGCGAAGGTGAAGGGGCCGAAATACTCGTCCGGTTCGCCCTTCGGCGAGTTGTTTGGCGGAGGGGGGCCGGGGCAGGAGGGTGGCGGCGGGCTGGGCGAGATGTTGAAGCGGCTTTTTGGCGGCGGGGGCGGCCGGGGCGGCCAGCCGGCCGAACAGGAATCGGGCTTTCTCGGCGTGCAGCCGAACCCGGCGCCGGAGGAGGGTGTGGAGGGGGTGGAGGTGCAGGCGGTGGTTCCGGGGTCCGCGGCCGAGGAGGGCGGGATCGAGGCTGGGGACGTGATCAAGGCCGTGGACGGGGTGGAGATGCCGGACGCGGAGTCGCTGATCGCGCGCATGCAGAAGAGCAAGCCGGGGCAGAAGGTGGCGGTGCTACTGGAGCGGGGCGGCGAGCGGTTGACCAAGAGCGTCACGCTGGGCAAGCGCCCCACGCCGGGCGGGAACGAGTAGCGGGCGAGCCGTGCTTGGCGATCTCTTCGCGCGTCTTTCGCCCTATCAGGCGCGGCGGTTCGTGCCGCCGGAGTTCCAGCCGGACGACTGGCCCCAGGTGGAGAGGTTGCTGGACCGGCTTGAGGCCACGGTGGCCGATCCCGCCTCCAACCTGCGCGACTACCTTCTGGCCGGGGGCGCGAGTCCGCCGATGCTCGTTCTTGTTTCTAGGTTCGATCCAAACTCCGCGTCGGCGCTTTTTTGTTTGCACGAGGAAGGCAGACTTCGGTGACATGACCTTCACCTGCTTGACGTTTCTTCCCTGAGGAGGTTCTGAACATGCGCAGGCTTCCCCTTCGCTTCCTGTTCGCATTCTGCCTCGCGTGTTGCGCCGTCTTCACCGGGGTTTCCTCGCTGTCACTCTACGCGATCGACAAGCCCGTTCGGGTCGGGTTCAGTGATTGTACCGATCCGTATCCACCCCCGAGTCTGATTCCCCCCGCGAAGTCGTTCCCGCCGCACGCGACTCCGCCAGACGCCGGCGACTGCCCCGGCGCCGGTTGGTGGTTCCTGGCGCAGACCTTCACGAAGCGCGCGTGCGACGGCGGCGCCGGACACGCCGGTTTGCTCGATCCCTGGACCAGCGACGTCTTTCTCGTCGAGTGCGATGGGTCGAGGATCTTCGCGGACTTCATCGACCCCGATGATTTCACGTCGCATCTTGAAGGGCAGGTGATCGACGCCACGGTGAACTTCACGATCACGGGGTTCGCGGCCAATCCGGGAATCGGCCCCTCCGCCACGTCATACAGCGGCACGCTTTCCAACGGGGTCATTTCCGGCACGTTGTCTGGAAGCGGCGCCGACGGCGCGAACCGTTTCGGCGAGCCGGATAGTTGCGGTTGGTCCGGAGTCTTCAAGGCGTTCGTGGCTGACTCGCTTCCCGATCCGGCCACGGTGGAAGGCGCTCTCGCGCGCGGGGTCTTTCGTCTGCGCGAGCAATCCGCCCTCGCCGAAGGGCGCATGCTCGCGCGGCTGGAGGAGGCGAAGACGGAATTCGAGGCGGTCCGTTGGCTGCGCGAGTTTCACGACGTTCGCGCGACCGCGGAGGCCGACCTGAAGGAGATCGCCGCCGACGCCCGTTTGAGTTTGCTGCTGGTCAAGGCGGAATCCATCGACGACGCGCGAACCGCCGACCCGGCTTTCGCGTTAGGATATCAGGACGAGCGGCGCCTCTTTCTCGAATGGTATCGTGTCGCCGGCGAGCAGGTGGACGCGGCGTTGCACGAGGCCGTGCGCCTGCTCTTCTGCGCCAAGCCTGGCCCGCCGCCGGAACCTCAGGAAAAGTGTGAGTACGTTCTGATTGTCACGAACATGGACGCGGCGGATCGGGCGACGATGAAGGGGACTACCGACAAGTTGGTGGAGGAGCGTCTCAAACACCACCAGGAGAAGAAGGACGGGTGCGACAAGATCGTGCGGGTGGAGATCACGAAAACGGATGTTCCCGTGCCGGTGACGGAAACCCGGAACGTGGCCAACCTCGAAGCCGCGCATGCCGCGTTTCAGGCCGCCATCGACATGGCGGTGGGTGTTGCTGTCGCGGACGGGAGGATTTCCGCCGGGGCCAAGGCGTGCGAAATTCACACGATCGGCCACGGCACGGGCGACAGCATCATCTTTGGGGATCTCCATTACACGCTCGTGCCTGACGTGCCGGATCTGGGCGCGGGGAACCCGATCCCGAAAGATGCCCTGTTCATCGACCGCTTCGCGGAATTGATGAAAAGGTACCTCTGCTGCGATGGTGGCCACGTCTTCCTCTGGCACTGCTACCTGGGAAGCGACGCGGTGGGCGTGCACGCGGCGGCGCAAACGCTTCTCGGCCAAATGCAAACGGCTCGTGCGGACGCCGCGACCGCGGTCGAGACGGCGGAAAGCGCGATCGCAAAGACGGAAGACGCGATCGCCGCCCTCGCGGGGAAAATCGACAAGGACTCCGTGCGGGAACGGCGGAAGTTGGAGAGGCGACTGGAGGGAGAGAAGAGGGAACTGGCGGAGAAACAGGCGGTTCTGGCCGCGCTCGACGCCAACATCGCGACGGTCGCCACCGCGGTCAACGGCCCGGATCTAAAGAACGAGGTTGGTCGTCGAATCGACAATCTCAGGGAGGCGATCAAGCAAGTCGAAGAAGATATCGTGGACGTTCGAGAAGCCATCGACAACACGAACAAGGAACTGGCCGGCTTGGCGAAAGACCTCAAGAACCGCACCATCACCCGGGAAGAATACGAGAGCGAAAAGAAGGAGTTTGAAGACCTTTTGGCTAGTAACAGGAAGATCCTGTGGTCCAATGTCGACAAGTTCGCGCTATATGTGGGTCTGATTGTCCGCTGGAATCTGATGAACCGTCCTTTTGGCGCCGCGCTCGCGGAGCGGCTGGTCGAGGATTGCCCGAAGCAGCGGGTGACGGCCGTCGACGGAGTGGTGGAATGGTCGAGCGCGAAGCCACCTGGGCCGTTCAAGTCGAAGGATGTCCCGGGAAAGGAGGCGCAGGAGGTCACGTTCCCGCGGGGCGAGGGATCCGGAAGTGAGGACAAGAAGTAGTTTTCCATGCGTGCGCGGACCATCGCCGCCGGGTTGCTGATCGTTCTCCTCGTGGGTGGCGCGCTTGTGCTCGCGCTCCAGGAAGGTTTCGCGACGCGCCGGACGGGGACGCATCTCTCCGCGAGGGACGGTGCGCCGGTAAGTCTCCGGCCTGTCGCCGGCGACGAGGACGCCGAAAGCGACGGGGAGTCATCCACGTCGGACGATTCGCCGGTGGTTTCCCCAAGCCACGGTGAATCGGCGAATGACGAAGACGCGCGGATTCGGAGCGTGTATCGGCTGCCCGCCGAACACCTGCCAGGGTTGACGCCGCTTGAGCGCCGGCTGGCGCTGGCCGCAGCCGACGCCAAGGAACGGCTTCCCGGTTCCTGGTATGCCTTTCACGATTCGATCTCGTCGCTGGCCGTGGAGGCGCACTTGCGGTGCCTGCGCGGGGAACTGCCGAAGAACGGCTGGTGGTACGTGTCGCGGTCGAACGCTTGGGAGTTGGATCCCTTCCTGGAATCTCTGTTCGAGATGCCGCTTCCCCAGGACAACGTGCGGCAGATTCTGCCTCTTTCCGGAGGCAGGCAAGCCCTTCTGATGGCGCACCCTCCGCGAATCGCGATTCTCGGCGGGGCGAGCGAGTCCGCGCCCGTTCCCGCCATCGTGAGCGAAACCCCGTTTCCTGAGAAGATCCCGCCGGAGGCTGACCCCGTTTTTCTCGCCCCCATCGCGTCGGAGGAAGGCCCCTGGCTCGCCGACCGGGAGGGGTTGACCTCGCCCGCCGGCGAGCGGCGCACGCTGGCGTCGGAGATTCGCGATCGCGACATTCTGCGATCCCTCGGGTTCGATGAGCGCCGCCACACGCTGGTGGTGAGGGCGCTGCGTTATGCGCCGGGTGGACGGTTCGTCGCGATTCGTGGGGAGATCGTCGCGCCGACCCCGAGGGCGGTATGGGGAACGGCCGATCATCCTCCGCAGCCGGAGGATCTCGATCGATGGGAGACGCCGCGGGACGATTTCTATTACGACCGTGTTGTACCCATGGTGCGAGGAGGGTTCGACGGCGTTCTGGACCGCGAACGGGGCGAAGTGACGCCCATGCGGCTCTGGCCGGTCGACATTCGTTCGCTGCCGACCTTCTTTTCTGACGGAACGGCCGACGACGAGACCCCTGGGAAGAATCCATACCTCAAGGGGATACAGCGTGGAGTAAGGTACAAGAGGAAATTTGGCAAGTTGACCTACAGCGTACAGGTCGTCGGCGACGCCGATCTTCCCGAAGATCGCCTGATACTCGCCGTTTCCCCCGATGGCGAGCACGTCGCCGTGGTCGATTTCGTGCCGGCGGCCGCCTACGTTCTGGGGACTGTCGATCGCCCAGTGATGGGAGTGGACGGGAAACCCCTTATCAAACAAACCTACACACGCCGGATCAATTTGCTCCGCCGCGTGCGGGGGGAATACGCGACCTGCCTGACCATCGAACCTCCAACGCCGGCCCAGGATTCCTGGGAGAGTGAGATCGGGAGTTCAAACGGCAAGCCCGGTGAGAAGCAATACGGCTGGCAACTCGGCGCGGGGGTGGTGCTGAACCCCTGCGCGGCCTTCGCGGGGAGCGACGGTCGCACGTTTCTCGCGCACCAGGCGTACGAGATGACGATCTGGCGCCTGGAAGAGACGCCGCGTCTTCTGCTGCGCCGCCCGACGCCGCCGCTCGGATGGTTCGCCGTTTCGCCCGCGGGCGCCGACGTCCTGGGCGTGGCGTTGAAGCGTCCCGTAGAGGGGCTTGAACTGGCGGGGTGGGGGACGGATTATCTGATTGACCGGTTGGACGGCGCTGCCCCGCGCGTGACCGATCTGGGGATGGCGTTCGCGCACCGCGACACCACGGCCATGCAGATCGCCCTCGACGCCGACGACCGCACCTTGCACGTTCTGTACGTCGAGTCCAACGGCCGCCTCATGCGCCAGGACATGCCCCGCCCGTGAAGCCCGACGGCGTCAAGGGAACCACGGGCACGGTAGTAACGTTTCCCCGTGGCGGCGGCGACGCCGGGAAAAAGAAATGACGCACATCGTGGGGAAACCGTTGAGGTTCACCGTCGCGGCCTTCGTCATCATTCTGACGGCTGGCGGCTTGGCCTTCGTGCTTGAGTCGCCGCACCCGTCGCCGGGCGGTCAGCGGCCTGGCGCGCACCAAGAGCGCGAGGGGAGCGAGCCGATCCCTCCCCCCACCGCGCGGATCGAGGCGGTTGGCGGCGCGGAAACGGGGGGTGGATCGCCGTCAGGCGCGCGAGCGCCCGCGCTCGGCGTAAGCGTTGAGGGAACGAATCTTATCGAGATTGGGCCGTTCACTGTGTATAAGGATTGGTTGGATGGAGTTCCGCGGGATATGCTCCCCCGGCTCTCGCGTGCGGCTGACGCGCACATGCGCCTTCCCGCCTCATGGTACGAGTTCCATCAATTGCTCTCCGATCTTGCGCTGGAGTTCTCCGCGCGTGGTGACGAGGAGGGGGCAAGGCAGTGTCTCTACTGGCGCGGGGAGGCCTTGAAACTCGATCCCTTCCTGGAGGCTCGGTGGGAGGTTCCACGCCCCGAAGGAGAGATTCGGCAGATCCAGCCTCTGGCGGATGGACGATTCGCCTTGCTGTCTGGCTCCCCGTGGCGGGTAGCCATGGTTGGCGGCGAAGCCGGCCTTGCGGGGAACGTGGAGGTCGGCGACGCGCAACCCGTTCCCGCGGAGATTCCGGCGGAAACGAGCGACCTCTCTCTCACGCTCATCGCCGGTGATGAACGGCCCTGGTTCGCCGGCGACGATGGCCTCTATTCGCCCGATGGCGCGCGACACGCTGTCGAGGCCGATCTTTCGCGGCGCGAGTTTCTGGTTCCGCTCGGCTATGATCCAGGCCGGGACACTTTAGAAGTCCACGCTCTCTGCTACGCCTCCGGGGGGCGTTTCGTCGCCGTGCGCGGCCAGATCCGCGTGCCGACACCGGTCCTTTTCAAGGGCACCGATGACAATCCTCCACGTCTCGACGACATCGACACATGGCAGACGCCGCGCGAGGGCATCGATATTGGCGACCCTAAACGCATCGTCCGCGGGGGGTTCGAGGGGGTGCTCGATAGAGAGAGTGGCGAGGTCACCCCCTACCGCCTCTGGCCCATCCACGAATTCCCCCTGGAGGTGATCACGAATCTCGTTGGGAATCTGGGTTTAGGGCAAGACAAAAAGACTCGTTTGTTCGTGAAGTACACTCGAAGCATGTTCATTCACGACAGGCCAGTGCCGCAGGAACGCCTTGTTCTCGCGGTATCGGGCGACGGCGAGTATGTGGCCTCGGTCGACCTGGCGACGAAGCGCCTCGAACTCCTGCGCCACGGTCCGCGGGAGTACGGCGTGGTTTTGAGCATGGAAAACTCGATTCCGGGGGCGAAGGCAAAGGCAAACGAGAATCCTTGCGCGGCCTTCGCCGGGCGGGATGGTCGTACTTTCCTGGCGCAGCAGGGCCGGGAACTTGCCATCTGGAAACTGGATCCCAAACCTCGTCTGCTCCATCGCCAGTTGGCGCTTCCAGTCGATTGGTTGGTCGTCTCCCGCGATGGCGCCGAAGCGCTCGGCGTCCCCCGCGGTCCGGGTTGGTGGGTCGATTCGCGATTGTCCGAGGGCTGGTGGAAGGACGAAACGGACCTCTTCATCGCCGGGCTGGACGGCGACCGGCCGCAGGTTTCCGACCTGGGCACCCGGTTGGGCATTGATGTCCTGCGGCCGACTCATATGGCCTTTGAATCCGACGCCGCGACCATCCGCGTCTTGTACGTGGATTACGACGGCCGCCTCATGCGCCAGGACCTGCCGCGCCCGTGATTCCCGCCCACGCCAAGGCCTTAGATATCGCTGCGACCGCGCGACGTGTCCCATGAATTGGTTTCTCACGTGACTGATATCTTCTCCAGCCTGAAACCCTACCAGGCGCGGCGGTTCGTGCCGCCGGAGTTCCAGCCGGACGACTGGCCCCAGGTGGAGAGGTTGCTGGACCGGCTTGAGGCCACGGTGGCCGATCCCGGCTCCAACCTGCGCGACTACCTTCTGGCCGAGGGCGAACTGGCCGACGTGGTGGAGGAGGAGGTTCACCGCCGGTACGTGCGCAAGTCGTGCGACACCGAGAACGCGGCCCTGCGCGACGCCTTCATGGCCTACGTGGGCGGCGTGCTGCCGCGGTACGCGCAGCGCTCCCACCGCCTGAATCTCCTCTATATGAAGCATCCCGGCCGGGCGGCGCTGCCGGCCCAGTACCGCATGTTCGACCTGGTGATGGCCAACCAGGTGGAGTTGCACCGTGACGAGAACATCGCGCTGGCGGTCGAGGAAAGCCGCATCGTCGCGTCGTATGACGAGTTGACCGGGGCGCAGACGGCGCCGTTCGAGGGGCGCGAGCAGACCCTGGCGGCCCTGGGGGTGGCGCTGGAGGACCCCGACCGCGACCGCCGCCGCGCCGCGTTCGACGCCGTCACCGAGCGCCGGCTGCTCGACCGCGAGAAGTTCGAGAACATCTTCGACAGCCTCCTGCGCTTGCGCCACCGGATGGCGACCAACGCCGGGTTCGCCAATTTCCGCGACTATACCTTCCGCGCCAAGAATCGGTTCGATTACGCGCCCGCCGACTGCTTCCGGTTCCACGACGCCGTTGAAGAAGCCGTCATGCCCCTCTTCCGGCGGCTGGACCTCTCCCGCCGCGCGCGGCTGGGCGTCGAGCGCCTGCGGCCGTGGGACGTGAACGTGGACCCGCGGGGCCGGGCTTCGCTACGCCCCTGCGCCGACGCCGGAGACCTTGTGGCGGGGTGTGGGCGGGTCTTCCACCGCATTGATCCGGTTTTGGGCGGCTACTTCGATGAACTGGCCGAGGCGGGCACGCTGGACCTTTCGAACCGCCCGGGCAAAGCGCCCGGCGGCTTCCAGACGAAACTCAGCGAGGCGCGCTTCCCGTTCATCTTCATGAACGCCGTGGGCACGGAAGACGACGTGCGCACGCTGCTGCACGAGGCCGGCCACGCCTTCCACACGTTCGAGACCCGCCACTACGACATTCCCTTCAACCGCCACTACCCCATCGAGTTCGGCGAGGTGGCCTCCACCAGCATGGAGTACATCGGGGCGGACTTCGTCGACACCTTCTACGCCGGCGAAGACCTGGCGCGCGCCCGGCGCGTGATGTTTGAGCGCGGCATCACCATCCTGCCGCGCGTGGCGCTGGTGGACGCCTTTCAGCACTGGCTCTACACCACGCCGGACCACACCCCCCAGGAACGCCGGCGGCAGTGGCTCGCGCTTAATGAGCGGTTCACCAGCGGGGTGGTCGACTGGTCGGGCTATGAAGAGGCGCTGGCGGCTTCGTGGCACCGCATCATGCACTTCTTCCACGTGCCGCTCTATTTCATCGAATACGGCTTCGCGGGCGTGGGCGCCTTCCAGGTGTGGCGCAACTGGCGCCGCGACCCCGCCCGCGCCATCGCCGCCTACCGCGCCGGGCTGGCCCTCGGCCACACCCGCCCGCTGCCCGACCTCTACGCCGCCGCCGGCGTGGCCTTCGACTTCAGCCCGCGCGTGCTGCGGGAAGTGTGCGACTTCGTCGAAGAGGAAATGAACCGCTTGGAACCGGCCGAGCCGGGATGATGCTACCGGCGGGTGGCGATGCGGAAGGGGGGACTTGAACCCCCATGACCGTTTGATTAGTCGCCAGCACCTCAAGCTGGTGCGTCTGCCAATTCCGCCACTTCCGCGAAGCCGTCGGCACCGTGAATTCTCAGCCGCCGGCCAGCTGCGGTCAACAAGAAAGCGAAGCAGCCGCGACTGGCGCGCCGACGCACCCCCGGTTTCTGAAGAAGCCGGAGAGAGCCGATAGCGCCGCGCGGCTGCTGACGCGCCCCGCGTGGGGCCCGGGATTTCGCGGCCCGTCGAGTTTTTCCCTCGCCGGACCGTCAGAGGCCACGGCGGCCGCGCGCGCCGATGTGAGGCCACGCGGCGCGACCGGAGGAGGAACCCGGACTCCTCCCAGGCGAAACCAGACGGGCGATTCCAGGCCGGAGAACCCGGCGCCGCGGACCTGCGGCGCCATAGCCCTCCCGTGGGCGTCGCCGGCGCAATTCGCGCGCGGCGGTTCCTGAGCGGCGTGAAAAGGGGGACTCTGCCGCGACCGCTCAGAAAACGGTGAGAAGAGTCGCCTTCGCACCGTCGGGCCGCCGAGACGACCGTCCCGGTTCCCACGACCCGCGGTTTGCGCCACCGAACGCCCGTGTCGGGCGCCAGCCCAAGGAGTGCCGCTCCGTCGAGTTTCACTTCCTCTACCATGAACCATACCCCGTGGATCCGGTCCGTGCCGGGTTGGGGCCGGGAATTCCGTTTTTTTTTCGCTCCTCCGCGAAAGCGGTAACACGTCGCCGCTTTGTCTTGCTGGCGCCGAACATGGCGCCCTACGCGCTCGAAAAAAAATGGGATTTCTTTCGATCTGCTAGTCATTGACAGGAAACGGGTTACGGAGATTCCATTCATCGACCCCTGCGGAAGAGGCGTCCATTCGACGCATGTAGTGGGGGCTTCGTGTGCGGGGCGTGGGGCGGGAAGATGGGAAGACGGGGAGATGGGGAGACAAGGAGACAGGGAGATGGG
>JACQVU010000519.1 GCA_016209585.1 Planctomycetota bacterium | reverse complement strand
GTCGAGTGAGGCGTGTCGCGGCGCACCAGGTGCGGCGGCGCAGCATGGATGGCTACGGCGACGTGGAGGAGGCCGTCGGCGACGATTCGGCAGGCGTGGCCGTGAGACTTTCCGCGGGCGCGAGCGGCGGCGTAGCGGAACCTGGCAACGCGGCCTGGCCGCCGGGAGACAAGTCCTACGGAGGCGCTCAGTTTCCTGGCGCTGGGTGTGCCTGGCCCTCCCGACGGCAGGCCGACAAACCGGTAATCTACTCGATGGTCCGGGAATTCGCTTCCGCAGCACCGCGATAAACGGTACAGGGTGTGCTCTGCGCACCATCGCTGGATGGCCCAACGTCTTGACTGGTGCGCCGTGCACACCCTGCGGACTGAATGTGTCTACTATGGCGAAATTGGCGGAACCATTTGGAACGAACAGCAAATCAAAGCAGGAGCAGCCATGAAACTGGAATGGTCGCTCGGGTTTGCCGTAAAGTGTGCGTCCTGTGACCGTCGGACCTATTTCGAAGTGGGCGCCGACTGCGCTCATTCCGAGATTCAAGTCTTGCCAAGCCGTTCACAGCCTCCTGGCGCGCCCCTGCGGTGGTCCGACTACTGGTGCAATGGGTGTTCTACCGTGTTCTCTGTTCAAGGCGCCGGGTTGATCGGTGAATTGGTTTCGCCGCGCCGGACTGACTTGCTTTGTCTTCGTTGTGGAGCGCCCCTGGAGTCGGCCGTGTCCTTTCTTGCCAATCATGTCTGCTTCGACGGTCTACTTCGTAGCCTGATCGGAAAGCCCACTTTAGGCGGCACTCGTGACCTTCAGTGGGGGTTGTTCTGTGTCGTCGGCATCGTAGATTCTGTGCCTTGTGAACAGAAGGCCAAACCGTTTTGCGCGATGAAGGGAGAGAGGGCTGCGGCATGGTTAGACGAATTGTGGGTACGCGAATGCCGGGGCGATATCGACCTGTCCAAACCCCCCGATTCCCCGGAACCGGCCGGTGGCGATTGAAGGAGGGGCGCCGGTGACGGGTTTGGCGGCGCGCGTCCCGCCGACTGGAAACTCCGTTCCGCCCGTTCGCCCCTTGCGCCAATGGCCCGGCGTTGTTGTCATGACCCGCGCCACGCGAAGGGTGTTCCGCCTTCGCGCCGTTCGTTCGTTCGCCCGCCCGCCCCCATGCGCGTCTTTCGCCTTCCACCTCCTTGCGTCCGCGTCGCCCAGGCGACGATCGTCGCCCTCCTCCTCGTCACCGGCGGCGGCGCAGCCGCGCCGGCGCAGGAAAAAACACCAGCGGCCGCCGAACCGGCGGCGAAGCCGGCGCCGACGGACCCCGGCGCGCTCTACGAGGTGGAGGAGGTGCGCGACCTGGTCTACCACGAGGTGGCGGGCGAGAGCCTGAAACTCAATCTCTTCAAACCAAAGGTCACGGCGACCACCGACGGCGCGCCGTCGCCGCGCTTCCCCGGCGTGGTCTGGGTGCACGGCGGCGGCTGGATGGGCGGCGACTACAACAGCGAGGCGAAGCAGGCGCGGCTCACCGCCACGCGGGGGTACGTGGCGATCTCCATCGGCTATCGCCTGCTGCCCAAGCACCCCTTCCCGGCCTGCATCGCCGACGTGAAAACAGCCGTGCGCTGGCTGCGGGCGCACGCGGCGGAACACCGCCTCGACCCGACGCGGGTGGCGGCGGTGGGGGCGTCGGCCGGGGGGCACCTGGTGGCGCTGCTGGGCACGTCGGACGCGAACGCGGAGATGGACGGCGACGGCCCCTATGCGGAGCAGTCCAGCCGGGTGCAGTGCGTGGTGTCGATCTGCGGCGTGCATGATTTCACGCGGCCCAACTTCGCCTCGGCGCCGATCATCTGGCAATTCCTCGGCGGGCGGCTGGAGGAGAAGCGCGCGACGTACGAACTCGCCAGCCCCATCCACCATGTGACCGCGGACGATCCGCCGACGTTGCTCATCCACGGCACGGCCGACATTCTGGTGCCGATCATCCAGTCGCGGCTGATGCTCGCCAGGCTGAAGGAGGCTGGGGTGGAGGCCGAGTTGCTGGAGGTGGAGGGCGCGGATCACGGGTTTTCCCGCGGCGCGAAACAGGCCCTGTCGAAGGAAGCGATCACCGAGCGGGTTTTCGAGTTCGTCGGCCGCCACTTCACGGGCGAAGGCGCGGCGCGGCCGGCGCCGGCGACCGGCTTCGAGGAATTCTGATTTCGATTTCGGGAGGCTTGATGGCTGGCGGATTGAAGGTGGAACGGGAGAAAGACGGCGATCTCACGGTGCTGCGGATCTCCGGCACGCTGGACGATTCCTTCCAGCCCGCGGAGACGTTCGAGGGGCTCACGGGGCGGGTGGTGTTCGATCTCTCCGGGCTGGAGCGCATCACCTCGGCGGGGCTGGAGAAGTGGACGGCGGCGGTGAAGGCCCTGCCGCGGGCGATGGAGAAGGAGTTCGTGCGCCTCTCCATCGCCACGGTCGAGCAGGTGAACATGGTGTATGAGTTCACCGGCAACGGCAAGGTGCGCTCGTTTTACGCGCCCTACTACTGCGCCGCCAACGACCAGGAGTATGAGATGCTCCTGGAGGTCGACAAGCACTTCCGCGACCACACCGCGCCGGAGGCCCCCGAACTGCCCTGCCCCGACATGCCCGCGGAGATGATGGATTACGAGGAGGACGGCGAGTACCTCTCCTTCCTCGCCGAACAGTTCCGCCGCGAGAGCCGCGAGAAGCGGTAGCGGCGCGAAAGGCGAGTTGTCGGTCGTCGGTCAACTGGTCACTGACAGAGAACAGGCGACCATGCGCCTCGACATCGCCGCGCTCCACCGCGCCACCCCCATCGTTGACGGCCATGCCGACACCTTCTGGCGCTGCCTGCGCGAAGGGAAAGACTGGACCGACCCCGCCGCCGATCTGCGCGTCACGCTGCCGAGGTTGCGGGAGACGGGCGTGCGGGTGCAGTCGGTCACGCTCTTCACCGAGGCCGCCGAACACGGCGTCCGCGCCACCCACGAGGCGTTGCGGATCATGGGCCACATTCTGGCCGAGAGCCGCCGCGCCCCGGGCGTGCGGCTCTTGAAATCCCTCGCCGACCTCGACCGCACGCTGGCCGAACGCGACACCGTCGGCCTGCTGGTGAACATGGAGGGGGCCAGCCCGATTGGCGGCGACATGCGGCTCTACGAGGCGTTCCATGACCTCGGGGTGCGCATGATTACTCTGACGCATAACCATGCCAACGAGGTCGCCGACGGCTGCGGCGTTCCCAACCCGGGGGGACTCACGCCGTTCGGCCACCGCCTCGTGACACGCATGTTCCGCGACGGCGTGGTGGTAGACCTGGCCCACCTGCCCGATCCCGGCATCCGCGACGTGCTGGCGATGGCGCAGCGCCCGGTGGTCTCTTCGCACACCGGCCTCCGGCGGCTCTGCGACACGCCCCGCAACCTCTCCGACGAGGCCGCCCGCGGCATCGCCGCCACCGGCGGCGTGGTGGCCATCGACTTCTACCCCGGCCACCTTCAGGACCCCGCCACGCCCGAACCCTGCACGCTCGACCGCCTCGCCCAGGTCATCGCCGCGGCCCTCGACCTGGTGGGCGCGCGGCATGTGGCGCTGGGCAGCGACTGGGACGGCTTCGACTCCACCATCCCCGGCCTGGCACACGTTGGCGACCTCCCCAACGTCACCGCGCTGCTCCTCGACCGCCTGCGCCTCTCGCCGGGCGAAACCGCCGCTCTCCTGGGCGGCAACTTCCTGCGCGTGCTGCGCGAGTGCTTCCCGAACGGGTAAGAAGCGGATGAGCCGCCTCGCCCCCTGGCGCCTGGTCGCCGCCATGCTCCTGGCCGCGCTCGCAGGCGGCTGCTGCCACTGTCCGGCGGCGGTCTTCCCGGAGACGCCGGAAGAGTGTTACGACCTTCTCAAGTGGACGGTGGCGCGGGGGGCGGGCGCTCCGGCGCGCGACCCGGCCGATCTCGGCTACCCCCACCTGGCGCAGGTGGCGCCCGCCGACCTTTTGTATGACCTGCTTGAATACCGCATGCGGGATCACTACGGCTACTTCCGCATCGCCACGGTCGGCTGGCCCTACATCCGCGAGTACGCCACGGACTTCATCCACACCGAGTATGACGGCGTCGCCGCCGAGATCGTGGCCGTCCGACCCGACCCCGATCGTCCCGGCCGCGACGTCCCGCTGCCCGATGGCGTCGTCGCGCGGCTGCGCTTCACCTCCCCGCCGCCCGGAACGACGGACCGCTTCGACTACGTGCAATTCGTTCGGGAACTGCCCCCGGCGCCCGAACGGTTGGTCAAACACGGCCGCGTGGTCGTCGCCGGCCACCGCTGGCACCTCACCGAGTATCAACCCTACTCTCACACTTGGCGACGGGTCCGCGAGCGCCTGCGCGCCGGCGCACCGCCCCCGCCGGCCGCTCCCGCTTCCGCCGACGGCGCGCCGGCTGGCGACCAAGGATCGAGCCAGGCCGGCGACTGGTTCAACGCCGACGACCTCGATCCGGGACAGTAGCCCACGCCCGGTCGGCGTGAACACGGCGCCTCGTCAGTCGAGGCGGGAAATCGGGTTGTTCGCACGTGGTTTTCCCGAAGCACTCTATGACTGAGAGAGCATCAACGTGGAGGAACGGGGATCGGAAAACGTGATCAAGGCGATCTCGATTTCTCAACTTATCGACGCTTGGGGAAGCACTCCATTAACCAATCTTCGACCGCCTGGAGCAGAGCATCGGGGGCGTCCTTGGCCTTGCGCTCCAAGTCTATCGCATCGATCTGGGCGGTCTTGCCACGATGGGTATTGGCGCGAAGTTTCACGGTCGCCGGCGGATTCATTCCAAACGTGACCATCACCCGCATTACACGTTGATCTCCCTTTCCGCTCGGGAGCGTGCAAACGACGTCAACCGCGAACGAGACGAACTTGCCGTTAACCTTCGTGGGTGGCGTCGAGAGCCGCGATTCCTGATAACAAAACTTGTCCTCGTTGATCGACTTGAACACCCGTTCGCCAAACGCTTCTACGCCCTCATCGGTACAGAGGCGCTCCGCCACCTGCTGACGCGCGTGGTCCAGACCACGCCCGATCCGGGACACCACCCATGTCGTTCCCGCCACGATCGAAGAACCGATCAACCCTTCAACCACTTCGCTCGTGAGGCTCAGTAGAATAAGTGTCGATACCATACCTCCTCCCGGTTCGGGGTGAATCAGCGTTGTCGCGTATCCGCGTCACGGGATTATACGGAAAAGGGAGAGACTTCGGTAACTACTTCAGCGTTCCAATCCAGTCACTTCGACTCCACTTTCCACTCGACCACGGAAACGTCCGTTTTCATGTTCGTGGGCGGTTGGGTGGCGCCGTAGTTCGTGTTGTCTAAGACTAAGTAGTACGTTCCGGCCTCCTGTGGCACGAAAACAGAACGAAACCCGGTGTACCCCATGCCCTCACAGTCCAAGGAGCGCTGGGTCAAAAACGTCCACGTTCCCTTTTTGCGCCCCTCGCTTACCGCCGAGCGCCATTGAGAAAATCCGCTCTCGGGCATCGTGTAGAGATCGATGGGTGGACCGGAAAGCACCTTTCCCGTGACCCGAACATCAGTTTTCCCAAAGATGGCGAACTTCAAGAACCAATATGTGTCTTCTGCGATGTTTTCGGTTCCGGTGCCGATAACGGCTGGAGATACACGAGTCGTCTGCGCGGGGAATTCTTCCGTCGACGACACGTTCGCCCTCTTCGCGTCAAGCACCGCGACGGTGAAAACAAATGTCAAAGGCACGATAGAAGCCACAGTCAAGAGCAACGCGCTCCAAACCACGATGCGGCGCGTTCGGGGAGAGACCTCGACACCAAACACGATCCACGGTTTCACGACGGGTCGAATCGTCCCATCGGGACTTACGACCATGAGGGTTCCATAGCACGCCTCAATCACCATCCCGATACCTCCGGCCAGCAGCACCCAGCCAATGACACGAAGCCACCACTCTCCCTTCGGGGTTAGCGCCCACTCGTCGGGGCCCTCATCCGTCAGAAGCGTCGTGGTAGCGTTCAGCGCTTTGTCCAGTATCCCTTGGCCCTGAAGCATCGCCTCCCGCAGGCGTTCCTGCCGCAGAGATTGACGCCTTTGCGCAGACTCTTGGCTGTGCTCCGGTACATAGAAAAACGTGAACCACGCGCCAAGAATCAGACAGAGAAAGCCGATGCCCGCGCTCATCCCGTTGAATCGCCGAACAACCACGGGAGGCAGCGGCGGGGGTTTGACCTCGTGCGCCGGTGTCGGGGGAACCGGATTTGGCCCCGGTGCGGGAGCCACTTTCCCGGTGCTCGGCGCGGCACCCCCAACTGCCGCCGGCGAGGCCGGAGGCGTGTCACCCGCGTTTGAGGGTTCCACCACGTCACTCATGGAATCTCCGATCTGTCCGTTGGCTGTTCGCAGACAGAAACCGAAGGGCACCGTCAACCTGGGAAGGTCGATGGTGATGATGCAGAACACACCGAAGTCTCTCCCTTGCTGTGGACCATGTGTTTCCCCCGCTACTCTCGCGTATCCGCGTCACGGGATCATACGGAAAAGGGGCGAGCAATTCCACGGCAAAAGAGGAATCCAGGAAACCAGGAGCGATCAGGCAAATGGGCCCTTCACCTTTCTTGTTTTCCTCAGCGCCTTGGCGTGAGGCTGGCCCTCGCTACCGCCTGCGTGAGAGGGCGGCAGCCGCCGCCGGGCCTCTCCCGGCGCGGCGTTGAACAACGGCCGCTGGCCACCGGCTTCGCTGCGCTCACGGAATTCGCGCTCGCGCCCCGCGTCCCTCGTCCCGCGCCCCGTCGCCTGGTCCTGTATGAGCAGACCGTATCCCGTCTTGCCCGCCGGAATGTCTTCAGCGCCAGCGCGGTAGTGTCCAGATTCTTTCGCACTTTTGCTGAGAGATCTCCTGTGAGAGGCTCCCCCTCCCCCCGCGGGGGGAGGGGGCGACATTTCGTCAATCCGCCCCCGCCGCACCCATCGCCTCATTCCCGCC
>JACQVU010000518.1 GCA_016209585.1 Planctomycetota bacterium | reverse complement strand
GTCAGGCGGAGTACCGCGGTGTTGGGTGTTGGGCCCAGCACCCAACACCCAAAGGAGGGGGTCGGGGGAGCGGAATGTTCGATTGCCTGACAACTGACAACCGACAACCGACAACCGCTCGATCAGTTGTCGGGATTCAACTCCGCCTCCACGTCGCTGAGGAGTTCCCGCGCCTCCTCCGCCGCGGGTGTGGCGGGGAAGCGGGGGTCAGCCGGTTTGTCGGGGCCGAGAATTTTGAGCAGGTAAACCTTGGCCGCGGCGTAGCGTTCCTGCTGGTAGTAGTGGGAGGCGATGGCGAGCAGTTTGCGGGCCTGGCGGTCGAGAGTTTCTTCCAGCGCGTTCCGGGCCTCGTCGTCGAAGCCGCCCGGCGAGGCCTTGGCGAGGCCGAGGTGCTCGTCGAACGCCAGGCGGGCCTTCTGGTAGTGGTCGTCGTCATAGCGGGGGCCGGGGGCGAGTTTCAGGTGCATCAGCCCCTTCTGGTAGATGGCCTCGCGGTGGCGGTCGCTTTCGGCGTACTCGTCGGTGACGCGCTCGTAGATGGTGAGGGCCTGGTCGAAGTCGCCGTTGCCGACGTGCCAGGCGGCGATGGACATCCAGGCGTCGTCGGCGAAGGGGGACCAGCGGTCGTTGACGGCGACGCGCTTGAGGATCTCGACGCCGTCGACCGGGCCGGCGCCGAGGAATGCGCCCTCCTCGCCGTTGACCAGGGCGGAGCCGTAGTCGACTTGGCGGCGCATGAGGGCGGACCAGAGGGAAGCCGGAAAGTCTTCCGGGCGGCCCAGCCCGCGGGAGTCGTCTTCGTAGTGCGCGATGATCAGGTTCGCCGGTTCCTGGGCCTCCTGCAGTTCACCGAGCAGGAAGTGGGACTCCGCCCAGTAGAAGAGGCACTGGTCGGCGTAGGTGGAGTCGGGGTCGAGATCGAAGCCCTGGTGGAAGCGCTCGATGGCCTCGCGAAGCAGCGCGGCGTGGTCCGGACCGCGCGCGGCGGCGGGGTTGCCGGCCACGAGGCGCTCGGCCGCGCGGAACCGCGCCATGCCCTCGCGGAAGAAGGCGACGATCGCCGGCTTCCCCACGCGATCGGGGTCATGCAGGCCGTTGACGCGGTCGTAGCGCCACTTGGGCGCGGCGCACCCCACGGCCAGCAGACAGCACAGAGCGGCGAGACGTCGCATGGCGCGGAGATCACTCGCCACCGCGGGGCGACAGGTCGGTGCGGCCGCCCTTTTCAGAGGGGGCGAAGAGCGAGCCGGGCGTCACGCCGCCCGCCCGGAAAATGGTGGGCGTCACGAAAAAGACCAGTTCGGTTTTTACCCGCTGCCGACGGTGCGACTTGAAGAGTTGCCCGACGATGGGGATGTCGCCGAGAAACGGCACTTCCGCGGTGTCCACCACGTAGGAGTCGGAGAACAACCCGCCGATGATCAGCGTCTGCCGGTCGCGGAGGAAGACGCGGGTCTGCACCTCCCGCGTCTGGATGATGGGGTTGGCCAGCCCGCCGGTCTCCTCCGGGTCGGTGAAGCCGGTGACCTCGGCGAAGGAGGGGTTGACGTCGAGGTACATCGTGTCTTCGCCCACCACCAGCGGCTTGACCGTGAGTTTGGTCACCACCTCCTCCGGCCGCGGGTTCAACTGGATGGCCCCGCCCGGGTTCACGGTGGCGGTGGGCACGGGCAGTTTGGCGCCGGTCTCCAGTTTGCCGGTTTCGCCCTCGCGCACCATGATACGCGGCCGGGAGAGGATCTGGGCCTTGCCCTGGCGGGCCAGCATGCGCAGCACGGCCGGTTCGTTCACGTTGCCGACGGCGGAGACGCGACCGTCCTCGCGGATAGTGTTGTCGAGCGTCTTGAAGTCCAGCGTGACGCCCTGGAAGGGCAACAGGCGCGCGCTGCCCTGCGTCTGGCGGCGCTGGAAGTCGAGGTAACTCACGGGGTTGAAACTGAGATCGAAGCCGCGGAAGAAGGTGCGTTCGCCCACGCTCTCGTAGGCTCCCTCGAACCCGAATTCAAAATCCCGGCTGTAGGTGATCTCCGTGATCTTCGCCTCGATCAGCACCTGCGGCCGCGGCACGTCGATCACCCGGCGCAGCAATTCGCGGTGGCGCTCGATGTTGGCCCGCGTGTCTTCGATGATCAGCACGTTGTGGTTCTCAGCCACGCTGCCCGGATTGCGCCCCGCCGGATGATCCACGCAGGTGATCTTCGCCGGGGGGGTCAGGTAGGGCGCGAGCCGGTCGCGCACGGTGAACGGGTCCTGGTGCTGGACGTGATAATAGAAGTAGACCAGTTTCCGGTCGGCCGGCTCGCCGTCGTTGAACTCCAGGATCCGCGAGACGGCGTCCCACTTGACGCGCACCTTCTCCTTCTCCTTGTCCTTGTCCTTGTCCTTCTCCTCGGCGACGGCGGCTCCCGGCGCGAGCGCCAGCGCGATCACCGCGGCGCGCGCCAAGCGCCGGCGCCAGCGGCTCTTGCCGTGCATGGGGGCTGCGCCTGGGACCATTGTTCAGCCGGTGGTCGGTGGTCGGGGGTCGGGGGAGCGGAATATTCAATTACCTGACAACTGACAACTGACAACTGCTTGCGATGGCCAAGCCTCAGCGAGCCATCGCGGTCCACAGGTCTTCGCCCGGCTCGGCCGGGTCGGCCGGCAGGATCGCGCGCAGGCCGGCGAGGTCCACCTCGCGCGGGAGATTGTCGCCGGCGCCTTCCGGCGCGCGCAACCGGGCGGCAGGGCGGGCGTGGCGCGCCAGGACGACGACGCGCGCCCGCGGCTCCGTGTCCAGCATCAGCGATCCGAGGACCACGGCCCCGTCGTCGCCGGCCAAAGCCGCGCCGTCGATGAAAGCGACGTGGCCGGCGCGCGCCAAGGCGGCCGCGACCACTCCGATGTCACGCGCCACCGTCTTCACCGTGATGACCGGCTCGCGCGCGATGCCGCCGGACAGCACGGCCCCGGCCAGGCGCGGCTCGAACGACGCCAGCGACTCCATGATGGCCAGCGCCCGCCGCCGGAGGGCCGTCAGACGGTCGAAGCGGGCGTCGCCCTCCAGCGCGTAGCCGAGGGCGGCCAACTCCATCTGGACCTCTTCATTGGCGGGGAACAGCCCGGCCGCGCCGTGCGGGTCGACGCCCGCGGCGCGCGCCGCGCGGTCTTTGGCGTCGGCGTAGTCGCGGGCCTCGCCGGCATAGATGAGCCGCGCGGCTTCCCGCGCCAGCAAAAGGCGAAGGCGCGCCGCGCGCTGATGACGGTGTTCTTTCGATTCCGGGCGGCGGCGGGTCATGGCGTGGCTGCGAAGATCGGGGCCGAAGTCACCCCGGGCCGTCGGTGTCGCCGTCGAGCCGGTAGCGCGGCCGGCCGGACCAGGCGAGCTTGGCGCGGATGACGTCGAAGTAAGACTCGGCGCCCAGGCGCACGAGCCGGCATGGAGCGGGAGAGCGCCAGAGCGAGACCGTGTCGCCCGCGGCCACCGGGCGGCGGATCTGGCCGTCGACGATGAGCAGGAGATCGCGCCGCTCTTCCTCCACCGAGAGGCGCAGGCGCGCGGAGGCCGGCAGCACCAGCGGCCGATTGGACAGCGTGTGCGGGCAGACCGGCGCCACCACGAAGGCCTCCACCCCCGGATGCACCACCGGCCCCCCGGCCGAAAGGGCATGCGCCGTGGATCCGGAGGGCGTGGCCACGATGAGGCCGTCGGCCGCGTAGGTGGTGACGGCCGCGCCGTCGACGGCCAGACCGATGTACGCCATGCGACCGTCGCGCCCCTGGGTGATCACCACGTCGTTGAGAGCGTCCAACTCCTCCCGGCCAGCCGCCCCCTCGACGGCGCAGCGGACGCGCAGCCGCACCTCGGGGTTCAGGTCTCCACCGGCCAGGCGCGCCAACGCGGCGTTGAGCGCGTCGTAGCGCACGCTGGTCAGAAAGCCAAGTTTTCCGAAGTTCACCCCGACCACCGCGGTGCGCGCCTCTTTCAGCCGGCGCACGGTGGAGAGCAGAAGGCCGTCGCCGCCCAGCACGATACACAGGTCCGCGTCGAAACCGGCGAGATCGCCCTCTCCGTCGAGATCGATGAGCGGCACCTTCGCGCGGCCGTCGAGCAGCCGCGCCACCTCCCGCGAGGCTTCGCGCGCCCGCGGCTTCCTGCCGTCGCCGATGACCAGGATGGTGCGCATGCCCGGCCCGGTTCACGGCGCCCGTCGCAGCAGTGAAAGGGCCACGACCCGCACCGCGCCCCCGGCGTCCACGTCAAGCACGCGCGGCGCCGGCCCCGTGACCCCCGCGCCCGCGAGACGCCCACCCAAGATCGCGCCGGGCGCCACCACGAAGGCCTGCGACCCCCGCCCACCGCCGGCCGCCGCCGGCCCGGAGCGACCCGGCGACAGGGATTCGGCCCGCAGCCGGCCGCCGCCGTCGTTGCGGAGCAGAACCCGGCCGTCGGGCGTGGCCGCGACCAGGTCGACGTCGCCGTCGTCGTCGGCGTCCACGGCGACCAGGCCGAGAACGTCTTCCGCGAAGTCCGGCGCCGGAAGCCGCGGCGCCAACCGGCGCTCTCCCTCCTGGCCCGGCCGACTCATGAAAAGCGCCAGCGGCGCGCCCTCCAGGTCGGGGAGCGGACCGCACACCACCACGTCCGCGAAACTGTCGCCGTCCAGGTCAACCACCGCCAGTCGTTCCGCGCGCTCCACCCGCGCCGGCTGGCTGGCGGCCTCGAAGAACGCGCCGGGACGGGAGCGCGAATTGGCGTAAACCCGCAGCCGCGGCTCCTCGGCCTCGCCGTCGGGAACGGCCGGCGACTCCACCAGCGCGGCGAGGTCTGGCAGCGCGTCGCCCGTCATCTCGGCGGCCACCGCGTCGATCACCGGCTCCGCCGTCACCAGCGCCGCCGCCGCGAATGACCCGCGCCAGCCGGTGGCCACCGCGAGTCCGTGGCTGCCCCAGACCACCAGGTCGGGAGCGCCGTCAAAGGTCACGTCGGCCACCAGAGCGCCGCGCGCCTCCACTTCCACCGCCCCCAGGTCCAGCCGCTCGTGGCGGAAAAAGCCCTCCTGGCCGCCCTGCTCCCGGCCCTGGTTGCGCAACAGCGCGAATTCCGTCACCTCCCGGCCGTCACCGTCGGGGAAAACCAGCACCAGGTCGGCGTCGCCGTCGCGGTCAACGTCGGCGACCCGCAACAGCGCCGCCGACCGGTCGCCGTCCGGCCCGGCGGCGGGAAGAGCGCCGGGAGCGGCGGCCACGAACGCCTCGCCACGCCGCAGGAAGAGGCGAACGCCCAGCCCGCCCACCCCACCGCCGTCCAGCGACACCAGCACGTCGGCCTCGCCGTCGCCGTCCACGTCAGCCATGGTCGTGTCGGCCGCCCCGCCCTCCACCAGAGGCGCGCCAGCCCCGTAGCGCAACGGCGGGGCTTCGGGGCGGTCGTCGCCATCAGCCGCGGCGGGCCGCCGCGCGCCGCACGGGCTGGCCAGGTAGCAGAAGGCGTCGTCGCCCGCCAGGAAAAGGTCCATCACCCCGTCACGGTCGTAGTCCAGCGCCCGCGCCACGCGGAACGGCCCTTCGTCGGCCGCGAGATCGATCCGCTCGCGGAAGCGCCCCGATCGCTCGCCCAGCAGCACGCGCGAGGGCGCGCCGCCCCCGGCCGAGGCCACGGCCACGTCGGGCACGCCGTCGCCGTTGAAGTCGGCCGTGGCCACGTCCACGTCCAGCGCGCCGGCATCCTCGAAACAGGCCGCATCGCTCTCGAACGGCGTCACCGGCTGGAAGCGAAACGCCCCTCCGACGCCATGGCGGCCCAAGCCCAGGAAACTCGGCCCCCCGCAGACCGCGATGAACAGGTCTTTCACCCCGTCACGGTCCAGGTCGAGCAGGCACGCGGCCTCGGCGTTCTCGCCGTCCGGGGGCAGCGCCTCCGGCGCTGGCGTGAACCGCCCCCGCCCGTCGCCAAGAAACAACATGCTGGGCGCGTAGGCGCGGATGAGCAGGAGATCGGCCGCGCGGTCGCCGTTCACGTCTTCCAGCAGCACGGATCGGATGCCCGGGCGCCGCCCCGGCAACCCGGCCAAAAGACCGGCGGCCGGCGCCAGATGCCCCGCGCCGTCATTCACCAGGAACTGCACCGCGCCGAAGAAATCGGCGCACACCGCGTCGGGGAAATTGTCGCCCGTGATGTCCGCGCTGGCCATGGCCACCACCGCCGTCAGGTCGAGCCGGGCGGCCGACTCCTCCGTGCCCACCGCGACGCCGCGCAGCGAGAAACTGGCCATGGCCTCCACGTTCTGGTCGCGCCCGGCGGTGTCGTGCCGAACGTTTCCCAGCAGGTAGAGCGTGGGATCGCGCTCCAGCGGCGACATGCAGAAGGCCGACAACCTGCGCCCCGCGAGCCCCAGCGGTTCCACGTCGAGCGGTATCGCCCCACCGTTGCGATGCAGGGCGAGCGTGCCGTCGCCCAGCAGCGTGAGAATGTCGGGCCGGCCATCGCCCTCGGCGTCCAGCACGGCGGCGGCCGTGGGACCATCGTGGCGCGTGCGAAAGAGCAGCGCGGCCGCGTTCACTCCGCCGGGCGGCGCCACGACGCAGCGGTAGGTCATGCCCGGGCGCAGCGCGCCGGAGGCTGGCGTGATCACGAACTCCTCCGGCCCCCGCGCCTCCACCCGCGCGCCGGGGACGATGGCGCGCCCCAGGCGCAACACCACCCGCGGGGGCACGCCGCGCGCCCCGCGCGTGAGCACCTGAAATCGCGCCGCCGGATCCACGCCCCAGGCCGCGCGCGGGGCGTACACGTCGTCCACCACCGCTCCGCTGCTCTCGGGAACCACCTTGAGCACGGTGTACGGCTCGTTTCCAGGGTCCTCGCGCGCCGGCGCCCCGCCCTGGCGCACGGCATCAGGCAGACCACGCCCGCCGTCGCCCACCGCGAAGCGCGCCGCTTCTTCCCGCCCGCCGGACAGCGCCAGCAGCAGGAGCGTCGCCCCCGCGGACAGCGCCAGCGCCAGAATGAACGCGGCGGCCGCCGGGCGCATCAGATCGTCTCCATCACGGGCGCTGGCGCCTGTTCCGGCTCCACCCGGCGCCGCCGCCGGCGGCGATCGGGGTGCGGGGCCGCCCGCTCCCGGCCGCGCGAGTTGCCGTTCCAGAACCAATAGGGATCAGCGTGCGAGGTCTTCTCCCGCTCGGTCTGGTGCTGGTAGTGCAGGAAGATCGACACCAGCAGCCCGGCCGCGAAGTAGAAAGGCTCCATCGTGCGAATGGTGGTCCAGGAGGTGGCCGCGACCCCGTGAATCAGCAGGCCGGCGATGCCCAGGAAGACGCCCATCGAGAAGCCGGCCAGCACGGAGTCTTTTTCCCGCGTCAGCCGCCACGTGGCCAGGGCGGTCCCGAGGAAACGCCAGACGATGTAAAGGAAAACGCCCATGCCGATGATCCCGATCTCGACGATCGTCTTCACGTACTCGTTGTCGACGTCGCCGAGCGCCACGCTGCCCGGCCCGGTGCCGAAGGCCGGCGACGTCCAGAACTTGCGCATCGCCGCTTTCCACGCGAACGTCCGCGCCTGCCACGAAGACTCCTGCTGGAACGAAAAGATCGTCGAGGCCCGCTCCAGAATGGGCGACCCCTCGGCCAGAATCGAGAAGACGATGCCCGCCACCACCATGGCCATGAGGAACTTCCAGAACCCCCGCTTCAAAAGCAGGGCGCAGATCACGAGCGTTCCCATCAGCGACACGTAACTGGACCGCGAAAGCGTCTTCAGGAAGGGGTAAACGGCGATCAGCAGGTAGAGCACCAGCAACGTCCGGTACCGCGACTGCTCAATCGTCCACACCATCGCCAGCGCGATCACCATGTGGAAGACGAAGTACCCCCCCAGGATGTTCGACGTCTCCCCTTTCGGCCCCGATAGCCGGCCGCCCGTCGGCCCGATGCTCTCCGTGTAGGCGCCGCCGATCTGGAAATAGCCGAAAATGAAGAGCAGAAAACTCGCCAGGAACAGAAACGCGATGAATAACTTCACGTCCCGCAGGTCTCGGATGACGTTCACCACCAGGAACAGGATCAGGAAGTACTCCACGATCTTCAGGATGTGGAACATGCTCGTGCCGAAACTCATCTTCTGCGTCGCCATGAACCACGCCATCACCGCCGAGAACAGCGACACGCCGAAAAGAACCGCGTAGGCCCGCCCCACCACCGTGGGCCGCATCTCTTCCCGACGCGCCATGTGCCTCACGGCCCACGCGATCCCCAGGAACGGGATGATGAAGTCCTCCAACCGGAGCTCCATCCCCCACATCTCGATGTCCGGCGAAATCGAAATGGCCACCAGCAGCGAAATGAAACCGACCCGGATATCAAGAACCAGCGACAGCAGCCCCGTGACCACGCACAGGAGCATCATCCCGAAGTTCCGCAACCCCTCGCTCTCCGAAAAGAGCGCCAGCGCCCCCACCACGCCCACCACCACCGCGGCTGGCAACAGCGGCGACCGGGCGCGCTCCGTTAAATGACGCGGATTAGCGGCGATGGGGAGCATTCTTGGCGTCAGAGCCAAACCAGGCTCTCTGCACAAACTCCACCCACCCCGTGCCGGAGACCTCCGGCGCGACCCCCTCGAACCTTCCATCATATTCCCCTCCCCGCGCGGAATCAACCACCGCGTTCCCCGCGAAAAGGAATTCGCCGCTTGACGGCGATCCGGCATGCGGTAGGATTCTCCCGTTCGCCGATCTCTCGGCGATCGTGGGGCGCGCGGGCGGCCTTTGGGGCAACCATCAGGCCCGCCCGCGACACCGCCTGACCGACAACTTGGAGCCACCGGCGCCCGCGTGACGCGCCGCCACCCGCGGGCCGTTCGGGGGCTGGCGTGCGATTGGACTCTCATGCCGCTCGACACCGTTTCGGCGACCCGCGGGAAAACCGGCGCACGCCCCGGCGGATCGCGCGCCGGCACCCGCCAATTGTTCGCGGGGCAGGCCGCCGCCGCGCCGGTTCCCGCGACCGCCACGGCGGCGGCCCCGGTCACCGCGAGCTCGCCGCGCCAGGCCGACGACGGCGCCGACGGCGGCAACGGTCACCTCGGCGCCGTGCTGTTCGCCGGCGAGTCCGCCGCGCCCTCGGGGCGCTCCTACGTCACGGCCGAGACGCTGGCGAAGAAGCAGCGCGAGATTTCGATCTCGGAGTTCTTCACCAAGAACCGCCACCTGCTGGGGTTCGACAACCCCAAGAAGGCGCTGCTCACGTCGGTGAAGGAGGCGGTGGACAACGCGCTTGACGCCTGCGAGGAGGCCCGCGTGCTGCCCGAAGTGGTGGTGACCATCGCCCAGAAGGCCGAGAACCGCTTCGCGCTGGCCGTGGAAGACAACGGACCGGGCATCGTGAAGGGGCAGATGGGCCGGGTGTTCGGGCAGTTGCTCTACGGCTCCAAGTTCCACTCGCTGAAGATGTCCCGCGGCCAGCAGGGCATCGGCATCTCGGCGGCGGTGATGTACGCCCAACTCACCACCGGCAAGCCAGCCGTGGTGATCTCCAAGACCGGCGCGGGCCGCCCGGCGCAGTGCATGAAGATCGCGGTGGACACGCGCAAGAACCGGCCCGAGGTCACCGAAAGCCACGAACGGGAGTGGCCGGAGCGCGACCACGGCACGCGCATCGAACTCGAAATGGACGGCCGCTACCAGGAGGGCAAGGGCAGCGTGCTGGAGTATCTCAAGATGACGGCCGTGGTGAACCCCCACGCCACCATCATCTTCCGCTCGCCCAAGGGAGAGACCCACCGCTTCGACCGGGCGGTGAACGAACTGCCGCCCGAATCTCCGGAGATCAAACCCCATCCCCGCGGCATTGAACTGGGCATGCTCATCGCCATGCTGCGCAACACCCAGTCCTCCACGCTCCAGGGGTTTCTTACCTCCGACTTCTCCCGCGTCTCCGCCCCCGTGGCCAAGGAGATTTGCGCGCTGGCCGGGGTCGAACCGCGCGACAAGCCGGCCCGCCTGTCGCGCGAGCAGGCGGAAGCCGTTTTCAAGGCCTTCGACCGGGTGAAGATCATGAACCCCCGCACCGATTGCGTGACCCCCATCGGCGGCGCGCAACTCACCGCGGGCCTGAAAAAAGAGTTCCCCGCCCAGTTCTACGCCTCCAACACCCGCGAGCCGGCCGTCTACCGCGGCAACCCCTTCCGCATCGAGGTGGCGCTCGCCTGGGGCGTCGAGAGCATGACGGCGCCGGAGGCCGCCCCGGCCCCCGATCCCGACGCCGACGCCCCGCCGCGCCGGAAAAAGAAAGAGGAAGAGCGCGAAGCCGCCCTCATGCAGGTGCTGCGTTTCGCCAACCGCGTGCCCCTGCAACACCAGCAGTCGGCCTGCGCCATTTTCAAGGCGGTGATGGAGGTCCACTGGCGCGATTACCTCCTGTCGCAGTCCAAGGGCGCGCTGCCGCAGGCGCCGGTCGTCCTCATGGTCCACATGGCCAGCGTCTGGGTGCCCTTCACCTCCGAGTCCAAGGAAGCCATCGCGGGCTACGACGTGATCCTCAAGGAGATCAAACTCGCCCTCCAGGAAGTCGCCCGCCAAATGGCCGCCTTCCTCCGGCGCAAACAGTCCGCCGCCGACCAAGCCAACCGCCGCCGGCTCTTCGACCGCTACATCCCCGAAATCGCCGCCGCGGCCTCCAGCATCACCGGGATCGACCGGGGCGCGGTGCAATCCCGACTGCAGGCCATCGCGGATCGCAAGACCAGGCAGGACGAGATCGCCGGCCTGCTCCCCGCGGACGCGCCGAGTGAACCGCCCGCCGATCCGCCGACCGACCCCGGCACGCCCCCGGCGTCCCGGAAGGCCACCAAAAAGGCCGGCCAGCCATCGAACGGAGACGTGAACCCGACGGAGTTCGACGAAGGCAACTAACCCCCACCACCCACCACCCAGCACCCAGCCATGCCGCCGCGCCCGAAACTGTCGAAAACGGATCATGCCACCATCGGCAAGATCGATGATCTGGCTGGGACCGTCGTCTCGCAGATCGAACGCGGGCAGGACCCGTTCGTGAACGTGCCCATCCGCACGCTGGCCAACTCGCGCTGGAACCAGAGCCGCGCCATCATCGAAATGGGGTCCGCGAAGGCGAAGCGCAACTTCTTCAACGTGGGCATCGCGAAGAAGTTCATGCAGACGCTTCTCGTGGCGTCGGAGTGCAAGGAACTGATCGCGGACGATGAACCCATCGCCATTCGTATGCTCTATTACCGGACGAAGCATACGATCGAAGGCACGCGGGAGAACACGTTCGAAGAGCAGGAAGAGTCCGACCCCATCATCGAAGACCTGGAGGTGACCATCGACGCGCTGCGCGAGGAACTGAAACTCTTCGCGGAGCAGCGTGGGGGAATGGTCGGGCCGATGATCATCGAAGATTCAGGCGACACCATCAATCTCGCCGCCCTTGGCTCCGGCGGATGGGCCGTGCCGAGCATCGTCGAAGAAGACGTGATCAAGTGGAAAAAGAAGGATTGCCAGGCGAAGTTCATCCTGCTGGTTGAGAAGGGCACGGTCTGGTCGCTGCTCAACAGGCAGAAATTCTGGGACCACCACCAGTGCATGCTGGTGCACGGCAACGGCATGCCTCCGCGCGGGGTCCGGCGGCTCTTGTACCGCATGCACCACGAACTCGGGTTGCCGGTGTACGTGTTCGTCGACAACGATCCGTGGGGGTACTACATCTACTCCGTGGTGCGGCAGGGGTCGATCAACCTGGCGTACGAGTCCACGCGCATGGCCGTGCCCGCCGCGCGGTACCTGGGCCTGTCGTCGTTCGATCGCGAGCGGTTCAAACTTCCCGACAACGTGACCATCAAACTCGACCAGACCGACGAAACGCGCTCGAAGCAGATCCTGGCGTACCCCTGGTTCCAGAAGAAGAAAGCCTTCCAGAAGGAAATCCAGCACATGCTCAAGTCGGGCGTGAAACTGGAACTGGAAGCCCTCATGCACCACGACGTCACCTTCATGGCGAAAAAGTATCTTCCCGATAAGTTGAAGGAAGGAGGCTTGTGGTAGACTGTAGACGGGGCGGCGGTGCGCTGGGCGTTTCAGCCTTTCGCCTTCGTCCCGCGGCCTTTTGTTTCGTCCTTCAGGCCCGGCGTAGCTCGTCCTACCGGATGGGAGTTACGTCGGGCCTCTTTCTTTTTGGCCCCTGCGTCGGCCGTCATTACCCGCCCAGCGCGCCGACGCGGTCGAAAAAGCGCATCGTCCCCTCGATCCCCTTGAAATAGTTCTCCACCGCCAACTTCTCGTCGGGCGCGTGCAGGTTGTCGTCGGGCAGGCCCCAGCCCATGAGCACGCAGGGAAGATTGAGCGCCGACGTGAACAGCCCCACGACGGGGATGCTGCCGCCGGAGCGGACGAACACCGGCTCTTTGCCGAAGATGTCGCGCAGGGCGGCGACCGCGGCGCCGATGAAGCGGTTGTCTGGGTCAATGAGCGTCGCGGGCGCGCCGTGCGCCTGCCGCACCGTCACCTTCACCCCGCGCGGCGCCACCTTCGCCACGTGGCCGGCGAACAATCGCATGATTGCCGCGGGGTCCTGGTCGGGCACGAGCCGCATGGAGACCTTCGCCACCGCCTCGGCCGGGATGACGGTCTTGGCGCCCTCGCCGGTGAAGCCCCCGCGGATGCCATGCACTTCGAACGTCGGGCGCGCCCACATGCGCTCCAACGCGCTGAAACCCTTCTCCCCCGTGAGGGCGGCCGCGCCCACTTCCTCTTTCAGGAATTTCTTCTCGCTGAACGGCAACCGCTTCCACGAGGAGATCTCGGTCTTCGAGGGGCGCCGCACCTTGCCGTAGAAACCGGGAATGAGCACCTTCCCCCCGCGGTCTTTGCAGGCCGTGATGATCTCCGCGACGGCTTGCAGTGGATTCGGCGCCGCGCCGCCGTACATGCCCGAATGCAGGTCGCCGGCCGCGCCGCGCACCCGGATCTCGGTGTAGAGAATGCCGCGCAGCCCCACGTCCAGCGTCGGCAGGCCGGGCGCGAACATGCCGGTGTCGGAGACTAGCACGCAATCCGCCCGCAACCGCTTCCGGTTTTTCGGAACGAACGCGGCGATGGCGTGGCCGCCGCTCTCTTCCTCGCCCTCGATGAGGAACTTCACGTTGCACGGCAGCCGGCCCGGGCCGTGGCGCAGGAAGCCCTCCACGGCCTTCACGTGCGTGTACATCTGCCCCTTGTCATCGCAGGCGCCGCGCGCGTACAGGTTGCCCCGGCGCACCGTCGGCTCGAACGGCGGCGAGGTCCACCGGTCGATCGGGTCCACCGGCTGCACGTCGTAGTGGCCGTAACACAAAACGGTCGGCCGCCCGGTGGCGTGGAGGAAGTCGGCGTAGACCAGGGGATGGCCCTCGGTAGCGATCACCTCCGCGTGCTCCAGCCCCGCGGCGCGCATCTTTTTCACCAGCCAGGAGGCGGCGCGGCGCACGTCGGCCCTGTTTTCGGGCAGCGTGGAGATGGAGGGGATGCGGAGGAACTCCTTGAGTTCATCGAGCATCCGGTCCCGGTGGTCGTGGACGAAGGCTGCGGCGTGGTCGGGCATGGCTATGGAGTGGCCCGCCGGACGGCGGGAGCCAAGCGGAAGCCGAGGGCGTCAGGAAAGGGCCGCCGGCGCTCACCCGCCGGCGCGCTCCTTCAACAAGTGGTAGATCTCGCCGTAGACCCGTGGGCCGCCCTCGGGACCCGGGGAGTTCTCTTCACCGTAGGGCGCGCTGCGCAGTTGGTAGGTGAAAGGCTTCTGCTCGTCCCACTGGGTGTAGGGCAGCAGGTAGCCCAGTTCGTCGTTGGCCAGGCCGATCACCCAGGGGAACTTCGTGTAGTTCTCCATCGCCTTCTTCAGCGGCACCTTCTCCAGCACCCGATCGCCGCGATCGTGCCCTTCGGGCATCTCGACTCCGCCGACCACCAGTTCCGGGTAGACCTCGCCGGGCGCGAGAATGGCCTGCATCAGGCCGATCTCCACCACGCCCACCTCGCTCTCCAGCGTGCCGTTCGCGTTGTCGCGCTGAATGAGGCCGGTGAGCGCCGCCAACCGGAACCTGGGGTTGGAGACCGGAATCCGCACCCGGCGCGCGTGCGCATACAGCCGCGGCTGGTCGTCGGACGTGCCGCCCGCCGCGATGGTCTTCAGCGTGATCGCGGCCAGGTTGTCGCCCAGCGCCTGGGCCTTCTTGTAACTTTCGCCCGCCACCACTTCCCCGGTGTCGAACCGTTTCACCGGCACGCCCAGGGGCGTCATCAAGCCGCCCACGCAGGCGTTCCAGAAAATCACCGTGCCGCCCACGCCCAGGACGCGCTTGTCGCCGGCGCCGACGCCGGAGGCCACGCCCTCCCGCAGGAAGTGGGGGAAATCGCTCGACAGATCGTTCCCGTCCAGCGGAATGGTCTCCGGGTGGTTCCCCCACCCCACGACCGTGGCGATGGTCGCCCCCGTCTCCGCGTCGTCGAACTTCATCGCCGTCAACGTGTCGTCGATCACCTCCGGCGGCCGGCTGTCGCGGATGAACCCCTTGACCCCGGTGTGGGTGAGAAAGTGGGTCAGCCGCGCGGGCCGGCGCGCCTCGTTCGCGCGGCCCACGGCCTCTTTGATCCGCTCCCGCACCTTGGCCAGCCAAGCGCGGTCGGCCCCCAGCGGCAACGCCCAGATGCCGATGCTGTCGGGCGCCGAGTGCACATGCGTGGCGCACACCATGAGATAGTTGATGCCCCACGCCGCCGGCAGGCTCTCCCGCACCGCCGCCACCTCGTTGTTCATGAAGCCGACCAGGTCCACCGCCGCCAGCGCGATCTTCACCCCGCCATGCTCCACCACCAGCGCCCGCGCGGTGATGGGGTCCAGCACGCGCCGGGCGGGCCGGTTCACGCCCGACCCCCCGAGAAACACCGTCCGCTTGCCCGGCCCGATTTCGGGGGTGATGTCGGCCACCGCCGCCCCCACGACGAAGGGCTTGCCGTCCGGCTCGCTTTTCAGCAGCACGTCCCCCGCGAACAGGCCGCGCGCGCCGAGCCCCGCCACCAGCCCCCCCGCCACGGCGAGAGGAAGCACGAACCGCCGCCAGACTGACATCGCGTTCATAGGCGATCCTTAGATCGGCTGGCCGGTGAAGCCGGACCCACCTCGTCGACAACTATGGCCGAACCCGGGGGAATGTTCCAGGAATCTCCCCGTCTCCCCGCACCCGCTCGCTACCAGCGGAATGTGGTACCCGCGCGCCGGCGGGAATGGTACTTTATCCTGCTTGTGGCGCGGGAGGCGCAGCGTCCGCTGGGCGCTGTCCAGCGCTGGCTTTCTGTCGCCCGCCAGGAGGTCGCCATGCGCCGCCCGATCTCGGTTCTTCCATCGTTCCTCGGCCTCGCGCTCTCCGCCGCGCTCCTCACGGCGTTCATGCTGGCATGCGCCCTCGGCGGCGGGGGTGGGAGTGGTGGCGGCGGCACGCCTCTACCCGTCGGCGGAGTGGGGGCGGGCACGGTGACGGCCAGCGCCAGCCTGTCGCTGGTGGCGATCAACCCGAGCGCGGGGATCGCGGCGGACGGCGTGGCCAAGGCGACCATCACGGTCACGGTGAAAGACGCCGCCGGCAGCCTGCTCGCGGGGCAGGCCGTGCGCCTCTCCGCCACCGGCAGCGGCAACACCATCACGCAACCGGCGGCGGTGACGGACGCCGCGGGCGTGGCCGCGGGGAGCTTGGCGTCGGTCGTGGGGGAGACGAAGATCGTCTCGGTCACGATCAACGCGGGCACGTCCAGCGCCGTCACGCTCACCCAGCAGCCGGCGGTGACGTTCACGGGCGGGGTTCCGGCGGGCACGGCGGTGAAGGTGGGCTTCACGGTGCAGCCCAGCGACACGGCGACGGGGGGCGTGATCCTGCCGGCGGTGAAAGTGGCGGTGCAGGACGCGGCTGGGGCCACGGTGACGTCGTCGTCGGCGTCCATCACGCTGGCCATCGGCACGAATCCGGGCGCGGGAACGATGTCCGGCACGACCACGGCCACGGCGGTGAGCGGCGTGGCGACGTTTTCGAACCTGAGCATCAACGCGGCCGGGTCGGGCTACACGCTGGCGGCGAGCAGCGGGGGCCTGTCGGGGGCGACGAGCGTGCCGTTCAACGTGGTGAACGCGGCGACGCCGTCGAAACTGGCGTTCGTCGCGCAGCCTACCGACGCGGCGGTGGGCGCGGCGATCTCGCCGGCGGTGCAGGTGGCGGTGCAGGACGCCTCGGGGATCACGGCGCCGTCGGCGACGAACGTGGTGACGGTGGCCATCGGCACGAACGCCGGCGGGGGCACGTTGTCGGGCACGATGACGGTGGCCGCGGTGAGCGGGGTGGCCACGTTCCCGGACCTGAAGTTGAGCGCGGCCGGGAACGGGTACACGCTGGTGGCGTCGGCGGCGGGGTTGACCTCGGCCACCAGCGGGCTGTTCAACGTGACGACGGTGGGCGCGGCGACGAAACTGGCGTTCACGGCGCAGCCCTCGAACACGCAGGCCGGCAGCATCATCGCGCCGGCGGTGCAGGTCTCGGTGCAGGACGCGGCGGGGGTCACCGTGCCGTCGGCGAGCAACGCCGTGACGGTGGCGCTGGGCAGCAATCCCGGCAGCGGAACCATGACCGGCACGACCACGGTGTCGGCGGCGAACGGGGTGGCGTCGTTCGGCGACCTGAAGATCAGCGCCGCCGGGAACGGCTACACGCTGTCGGCCGCGGCATCGGGGCTTTCGGGAACCATCAGCGGCACGTTCAACGTCACGGCGGCGCCGGCGGGCGCGGCGACAAAGTTGGCGTTCACCGTGCAACCCTCGAACACCACGGCGGGGAGCATGATCGCGCCCGCCATCCAGGTGGCGGTGCAGGACGCGGCCGGGGCCACGGTGGCCGGGGCCGCGAACAGCGTCACGCTGGCCATCGCCACCAACCCCGGCAGCGGCTCGATGACCGGCACGGCCAGCCGCGCGGCGGTGGCGGGGGTGGCCACGTTTTCAGACATCGCGATCACGAAGGCGGGGCTGGGGTACACGTTGTCGGCCGCGGCCACCGGGCTGACCACGGCCACCAGCGCGCCGTTCGACGTGGCGGCGAACACCAAGGCGACCGGCCCGCGCCCCGTGAACAACGCGGTGGCGGCCACCAGGTATCCCATTTTCTCGTGGAACGCGGTGCCGAACGCCACGGGGTACGACCTGTACCTGGACAAGGGCGTGACTCCGCCCACCACCAAGGCGGCCACGGCGCAAACCGGAGTCACTTACATTCCGTCCACCCTGCCGCTGGACGCCGGCGCGACCTACTATTGGCGCGTGGACGCCATCGTGAGCGGCAGCCCGGTGGCCGGCGACGTCTGGCGGTTCGACACGGGCACGGAGTCGCCAGCCACGATTCCCCAGACGCCGAACCCGGCCACGGCGGCCACGGGGCTGATCCGCACGCCGCTGCTCACGTGGGACGCGGTCACGGGCGCCACGGCCTACGACGTTTTGCTGGACACGGGGTCGGGGCTGACGGTGGTGAGCGCCGCGCAGGCCGCGCGCGCCTGGACCCCGGCGACGCCGCTGGCCGCCACCACCGCCCATCAGTGGCGGGTGGACAGCATCCACCCCGATTGGAAGTCGCGGGGGAGCACGTGGACCTTCACCACCGGGAACCCCGCCGCCACCCATCTCCTGCCGGCTCCGGCTGACCAGGTGAACGACATCTGGGTGACGGGCGCCGGCGCCGCGGTGGCCGTGACCGACAACGGGGGGATCAAGGTGCTGGCCTCGGGCGTCTGGTCGCCGCGCACCAGCACGGTGACGGTGAACCTGCGCGGGGTGTGGTACGGCACGCTCTACCTGTTCGGCGCGCCGGTGGGCAACGCCTACGTGGCCGTGGGCGACAGCGGCACGGTGATCTATTCGCAGAACGGCTCCACGGCCTGGACGGCGCTGCCGGTCACGGGCGGGGGCACGACGCAGAACCTGAACGACCTGTGGGGCGACAACCAGACGCAGGTGATCTTCGCGCCCGGCAACGGAGGAACGCTGGTGCAGATCACCGTGCCGGCCGGCATTGGCCTGCCCAGCGCCGGCCTGGTGAAGGTGCCGACGACCGGCACGGCGACCACCAACGACCTCCTGGGAGTGACCGGGGACCCGCTGAGCAAGAGCGACGCCTGGGTGGTGGGGCGCAACGCCTCCACCTTCCGGTACGACGGCACGCAGTGGATCGCGGAGAACGGCATCGTCGCGTCGGGCGCCACCGGCGACTTGTACGACATCGCCATGCTCACCTCCGGCGATCTCTACGTCGCCGGCGTGGACCAGGTGTGGCACACCACCAACCGGGGGGCGTCGTGGCAGAAGGAGTGGGCCGGCACCGGTGTTTCGGGCGAGGTGACCACGCTGCGCAAGATATGGGCGGCCACCGGCCCCAGCGCGGTGATCTGGGCGGTGGGCGACGTGTCGAACGGAACCACCACGCGCTCCATCGTCCTCAAGAAAACCGGCACCAACTGGGCCGAGGTGACGCACCCCACCATCGCCAGCCTCAGCGCCCTGATGGGCGCCTCCCAGACCGAGGTCTACGCCGGCGGATCGCTCGGCCACATCATCAAGTTCGACGGCACGGCCTGGTCTTCTTCAGCCGCCCCCAGCGTGGCCAACTTGCAGGCCGTGTGGGGGATCAACGGCTCCTCCGTCTGGGCCGTGGGCGACGGTGGCGACGTGGTCTACTTCAACGGCTCGGTCTGGGCGCGCCAGACCTCGAACACGGCCAATGATCTCAAGGACATCGAGGGATCGGGCGGTTCGAACGTCTACGCCGTGGGCGCCAACGCCACCTGCATCCGCTACGACGGCACCAACTGGACCAGCGAAGCCATCGCGGGCGTCACCAACAAATCGCTCTGGGGCGTGGCCGTCAACTCCACCGGTCAGGCGCTGGCCGTGGGCGAGGGCGGCGCCATCATCTCCCGCCTCGCCAGTTCCTGGGCCGCGGCCTCCAGCGGCGTCACCAGCAACCTCTACGACGTGGCGTGGCTCACGAACACCTCCGCCGTGGCGGTGGGCGCGGGCGGAACGATCTTGCACTTTGACGGCACGAACTGGGCGCCAAAAACCTCCGGCGTCACCGTCACGCTCACCAGCGTCGCCGGCTCGGCGGCCAACCGGGCCTACGCGGTCGGCGCGTCGGGAACGGTGCTCTTCTGGGACGGCACGGCGTGGACGGCCGAGACCACGGGGCAGACCGCCACCCTCTCGTCGGTGGCGCTCGCCTCGGCCACGGAGGCCTACGTCGCCGGCCCCGACTCCCCCACGCCCACCGCCCCGCTGCTCCTCCTCAACGGCGGCGGGGGCTGGGCGAACGTCCAGCCACTGGCTGCGCCGTCCAACCCACTGGGGATCTGGGCCGAGAGCGGCTCCACGCTGTGGGCCTGCGGCCAGCGTGGAACTATCTGGAAGTTCACGAAGTGAGGTGATGGTCGTTTCCGCCCCGCGCCAACTTCTGCGCTGTCCCAGTCCCGGTTGCCGGGCGCCGGTGCAGCCGGGCGCCACCGTCTGCTGGCAGTGCGGCGAGGAAATCGACCTCCGCACCCGGGTGGAGCGCGAGCCGGAGGCCATCGCCCTTCAGTTCCTCCTCGCGGCGGTCGCGGTCAAGGCGGTCTTCCTCCTCATGGCCTGGGCCACGGGCGACTGGCAACTGGGCTTCTTCCTGGTCTACGCCGGCGTGCTGGCCGCCGGGGTGCTCACCGCGCGCCGCGTGCTGCCGCCGGGGGCTTCCATCGCGGGCGCGGTGGGCCTCTCGCGCGGGGTGCCGCCGAGGCTGCTGCCGGCGGCCGGGCTGGCGTTGGCGGGCGCTCTGACGGCCTGCCTGGCGCTGGGCCAGATCGGCGACCTCGTGGGTGTGGAGGCCGCGGGCCACTGGCGCGACCAACTCCTGGGCGCGCTGTTCAACCGCGAGACCACCGGGCGCGCCTGGTTCGGGTTTTTCGTCGGCGTGCTCTTCGGCGCGTTCTGCGAAGAGTTCGCCTTCCGCGCCGTCGCCCAGAAGTTGGTGGCCGTGCGCCATTCGCCTCACCTGGCCGTCTGGCTGACCGCCGCCGTCTGGGCCGCGTTCCAGGCCGACCCGCTGCTCCTGCTGCCCTTCACGGTGGCGGGGGCGGCGCTGGGCTACCTGGCGCACTACACCGGCAGCGTCTGGGCGCCGGCCGTGGGGCACTTCCTGCTCTTCCTCTTCTGGTACCGGCTCGGCGGCGGGGGCAACTACCTGCACCCGCTCGGCGCGGCCACCTCTTTCGGGCGGGCGGTGGTGCTGGCCATCGTCGGGGCCGGGCTGCTTGCCGCCGGCGTGGCGTGGCTGGCGGCCAGAAGCGCGGAACATCAGGCCGAGGCGTGAGGCCGGCGCGGCGGCGGCGGCTGGCGGGAGAGCGGCGACGTTGCGGCCTCGTCGCAGGAACCAGGAGTTTGAGATCAGGGTTCGGAGTGCTGGGCGGGAGACATCGGATGCGAGGCGCTCGTTGCAGAGGGTGTTCAGAGCCGTCGCCGCCCAGGCCCCTCACCGCGCGCGGCCCGCGCCGAACGTCTCGTACACGATCGCCGACGCGAACCACAGCATCACGCCGCCGATGAAAAGACAGGGGCTATAGGGCACCAGCGGCTCGCTACCGGCGTGGGCCGCACCGATGCCGGCCGAGAGCGCCAGACCGGCCACGGCGGCCACCACCGCGGCCACCAGCGTGCCACCCACCAGCAGCCCGCGGAGGAGGCGGGTGGAGCGGGGTTCCGGCCCCGCTTCCGTGGGGGGCAGGTGGGGGGCGAGGGGGACGATGG
>JACQVU010000495.1 GCA_016209585.1 Planctomycetota bacterium | reverse complement strand
GTATTTCTCCAATAATACTGTGGTTCCCAGCCTCCTTGCGCTCGGGCTTCTCGCTCGGTGAAACGCTGAGAAGCAGGTTTCGGGACGTGCTCTTACTTCGGCGGCGCGGCGGTCGGGAACTGGGCCAGGCGGGGGTCGCCCTTGAGCACGGCGAAGTCGGCGTCAGTGGCGAGGTAAGGGAAAGCGGCGTGGCCCAGTTTCCTGGCCTGGCCGAGCATGAAGAAAGCGCCTTCCACCTCGCCGGCCGCGGCGAGCATGGTGGCGAGGGCGTAAGCGCCGCGGGGGTCGCTCGGAAAGGCCTTCACGTACTCCTCAAGATCGGTGCGCGTGCCCTCGTTGCGGCCGTTGAGGTAGCGGAGTATGGCGCGGGTGTAGTAGTCGGGGGCGTTGGGGAGGGTTTCGCGCTGTTCGAGAATCTTCTCCTGCTCGACGAGGTTGGTCCAGGCGATGAAGCCGAGGAACATGCGGGGCGACGCCGAACTGGTCGATACGCCGTCAAGTTTTTCCAGGGCGGCGGGAACCGGGGAGCCTTGATGGTCGGAAAGGCGCAGGAGGAGTTGGAGGTATTCTTCATCCTCGACGTCGCGGGTCTTGACGATGAGGCGCATGCCGCCCTCTTCGGGCATCAGGGATTTGAAGCGGTAGAGGTTGCGGAGGTTGGTCTTGTCGGCCGGCGGGAGTTCGAAGAGGCGCGAGGCGCTGAGCACCGGGGCGAGGAAGGTGCGGGAGAAGAGCGGCATTTTCACGAAGGCGCCCAGTTGGGAGCGGGTGGTGGTGTAGGCGCCGCCGACGAAGGCGCGCTGCCAGTCGGCGTCGGCCTCCTTGGGGTGGTCGAGTTCGACGTGGCACATGGCGCGGAAGGCGAAGTCGATGGAGCCGCGCGCGCCGTCGGGGTCGGCCTCGCGCAATTCCAGGCTCTTGTCGAAGTCGTCCAGCGCCGCCGTCCAGTCGCGTTTGGCGATGGAGAGCAGCCCGCGGAAGCGGAAGAAGCGCGCCGCGCGGTCCGGGGCGGCCTTGATGGCGGCGTCGAAGTCGCGCCAGGCGCCGGCCTCGTCGCCGGCGTCGTAGAGCGCCACGCCGCGCCAGAAGAGCGGGCGGGAGTTGCGCGGCGCGATGCGGGCCGCCTCCTCGAAGTCGGCCAGGGCGGCGGCCGGGTCGCGCCGTTTGCGCCGCAGAATGCCGCGGAGGATGCGGGCGTTGAGGTGCACCGGCTCCAGGTCGAGGCAGCGGTTCAACCGCTCCTCGGCGGCGGCGAAGTCGAGTTGTTCGCCGGGGACGGCGAGGCGCTCGCCGTCGGCCCCCACCATGACGTAACTGGCGAGCGCGGCGAGGAGGTAGTGGGTCTCCGACAACAGGTTGTTCTCGGCCAGGGCCTCGTCGGCCACGCGACGGGCGGTGGGGTAGTCCTGGTTGGTGAGCGCCAGGTAGGCGCGCGCCAGGAGGCCGTACTCCGTGGCCGCCGCCTCTTTCGTGGAGGCCAGGCGGCTGAAGACCTCTTGCGCCTTCTGGAAGGCCTCGTCGCGGCGGAAGAGGTCGAACTGGAGGAGGCCCACGTAGAAGCGGGCGCGGAAGAGGGCCGGGTCAAGTTTGAACGCCGCTTCATAGGCGGCCTCGGCCTTGGTGTAGTTGAAGGTGCGGTGCTCCAGCCGGCCGAGGAGGAAGTGGGCCTCGCCGAGGAAAGGGGCGACGTTCACGGCCTTCTCGACCACGGGGCGGGTCTCTTCAACAATCGCCAGGTTGGTGTTGTATTCCACCACATGGGCCACGCGGGAGAGCAGGCGGCGGGCCTCAGCCTCCTTCTCGGCCTTCTTCTTGCGCTCCACCTCGGCGTTGCGGCCGCGCTCCTGTTCGGCGCGGAGTTCCTGTTCATTCTGCTGGGCGCGCTGGGCGGACTCGGCGGAGCGCCGCTCGGCCTGTTCGGTGAGAGCCACGGCCTCGTCGCTCCGCTTCTGGGCCTCGACGGTCGCGCCGGAGAAGCGGACCCAGAGCAGGCCGATGACCACGGCGGAGACGGCCACCGAGGCGCCGATGATGGCGAGCGCCTTCTTGCGTTTCGTCGCCCAGCGGGTGGCGCGTTGGACCGGGGTGAGCGGCCGGGCGAGGATGGGGTCTTTTTCCAGCCAGCGGTGGAGGTCGTCGGCGAGCGCCCGCATGTCGGCGTAGCGGTCGGCGGGGGCCTTGCGCATGGCCTTTTCGGTGATGATCGAGAGTTCTTCGGGCACTTCGTCGCGCACGCGGCGCGCCGGCTGGGGGTCCTGGTGCAGGATGGCCTCCATCACCTCGCGCATCACCTCGCCGGGGAAGGCCATGCGCCCTGTGAACAGTTCGTACATGACGCTGCCGAGGGAGAACTGGTCGGTGAGGGCCGCGAGGTCCTGCTGGCCACGCACCTGTTCCGGCGACATGTAGGCCGGGGTGCCCACGGTGGCGCCGGTGGCGGTGAGGCGCACGTCGTCGGCGCGGCGGGCCAAGCCGAAGTCGGTGATCACGGGCATTCCGTCTTCTTCGCGGATCAGGATGTTCTCGGGCTTGATGTCACGGTGGATGACGCCGCTCTCGTGGGCGTAGGCCAGGGCGTCGGCGATGTAGTAGGCGAGCAGCGCCGCGTGGTCCATCGTGTAGTCGTGGCGGTCGATGAACTCGCGCAACGTGATCCCGGCCACGTAGGTCATGGCGTAGTACCGCAAGCCGCGGTACTCGCCGGCGCCGAAGACCTTCACGATTCCGGGGTGATCCAGGTGGGCGGCGGCCTGCGCCTCGCGCTCGAACCGCACCGCGGCCTTGGCGTCGCCCGAAGCCAGCGGGGGAAGCACCTTGAGCGCCACTTCCCGGCCCAGGGCCTCGTCCTGCGCCAGGTAGACCACCCCCATCGCCCCGCGGCCCAATTGCCTCACCAACCGATAATTCGCGATGCGCCGGCTCTTCTTGCCATCGGCCGCCGCCGCGGAGCCGTCCGCGCGGGTGGCGCGGGTCTTCTGGCTGGGCCGGATCGCCGACGTGTTCCCGCGCCGCGCCGGCTCGGCCCGCGCCGAGGCGGACGCCGGGGCGGGCCACGGCCCGGTGGTCTTCGGCCCCGGCGCTTCCGTGGGGGCGGTCGGCGGCGCGGCGGGGACGGGCGAATCCTCAAGGAACACCTGCGGCGAGTTGGCGCCGACCACCGCCCCGCACACCGGGCATTCGCGCTCGTTCTCTTCGAGGAGCGTGTCGCACGACTCGCAAATCCGGAAGTCAGCCATCGCTCCCGGGACCCCTCTCAATCGCCGGCCGCGGCCTGGCGCTCAGCCTCGCCCGGCCCGGCGCCGGGGTCCGCGGCGGCCTGCTTCTCCCCGGAATCCGCCGCGGCCGGAGGCTTGGTCGTCTCCGTCGCCTTCCCGTCGCGGGGGCCACCCTCCCCTTCCGCCGGCGCCCCGGGCTTGGCCCCCGCGCCCGCGCCGGCGCCGGCGCCGGATGGAACGGCGGGCGGGGTCGCGGGAGGCGCGGCGGGCGGGGTCGCGGGCGCGGCGCCCACGGGCTCCTCTTTCCCCTCGGCGGGCACGCCCGTGACCCGTGGCGTGGCGGCCCAGACGTCGCGGCACTTGGTCTTGGGGTTGTACTGCCGCCAGACGATGCAGACGCCGGCCAGCAGCGGTTTCTCCGGCCCCCCCCCGCGCTGGATGACGGTGGAGGTGTCGGAGGCGACGTGGTAAAGCACGATCTGGGACTCCTCGCCGTTTCCTTCCACCCCCACGACGTAGCCGTTGTGGTATTTGGCGTCTTTCAGCCAGACTTTCAGCCGTTTCTCTTTCCGGGAGGTCAAGTTGTACACGATGGTGGCTTGCCGCCCGCGCGAGGTGTAGCAGAGCGCGTCACCCTCGACGCTGGGAGGGTCGGTGGCGATCTTCTCGTCGTCGATGATCGCCTCCTCGCGGCGCTTGGTGACGTCGAACGACGAGATGCCCTTCTCGTGCACCCAGTAGACCCGGCTTCCCTCCAGCGTGGCGCGCCTGGCGAAGTCGAACGACAGATTGTCGCCGGTGAGGTCCAGGCGCTTGTCCTTGACGGTCAAAGCCTTCAGGTCGGCCAGCGCCCCGGCGTAGACCGGCTGGGGAGGCGGTTTCTTCCCCGGTAGAACCAGGGCCGTGAGGTGGCGCCAAAGGAGATGAGTATTGGAGATGAGCGGCGCGTCGCAATAGGTGGATTGATTGTCGGTGACCTTGACGGAGCCGTCGCTCTGGCTCTTGAGGATGTCGCGCACCACCAGGTTGTGGCATATCCACTGCTTGGCGCCGGGTTTTTTCGGGTCGTCGACCTGCTTGCCACCCACCAGGTAGGCCAGTTTGACGCCCGCGAGCCGGGCGTAGCGGAGTTCGGTCGGCGACGAAGGCAAGAGATACTGGCTCGCGCGGGAGGCGAAGTTATAGGAGATCATGCCGTACATCTCGCGCGCGCCCTCCTTCCGCACCTCGATCCACACCGCGCGATCGTTGGCCAGGTTGACCGACGAGGGCGAGGTGGAACCGGCGTGATGCGTGATCGCCCGCACGTGCCAGTCCGCCTGGGGAATCTCTTGCAGCCGGTCCCTCCACTCGAACGCGGCGTCGGCGAAGTTCACCTGGTCCTGGACAACCTTCACCCACTTGGGGCCGCGCCTGACGTAGCCGAGCGCGGCCCGCGCGCCGGCGTGATCCGGGCTGAGGGCCAACGTCTTGGCGAACTCCGCGTCAGCCTGCTTTTCGAGCCGCTTCTTGTGCTCCCGGCACCACTTGCCCAGGGCGTAGTGCCCCTCCGCGTCGTCCGGCTTCACCAGGGCGGCGCGTTCGTTGTACACGTCGTCCATGGACTTTCCAGGCCGGAACACGCGGTACTTCCCCTCCGGGAAGACCTTCTGCGATGGCCCCTGCCCCTTCGCCAGGTCCAGGCAGAGTTCCAGCGCGGTGCTTTTCTCCTCGTTCTTCGTCCCTTCCCAGAAATGGCCGTTCTGGTCCTCCACCACGTCCATCCCGAACCCCGTCCCCGCCTGAAACAGCAGCGACCAGAGAACGCCCACGGTGGCGACCGCCGCCCGCGCCGCGCTCTTCACGGCCAGTCGCCCGGCCACGCCCGCTTCCTGACCCATGCCCACCTCCTGGCCACGCCGCTCTCGCCCCAGCGGCTGGTGAACCGCCGGAACAGGGGGAAACGCCGCGTCCATTCTATCACGAGTGCGATGGTCGCGGGGGCAAGCCACGGCACTCTGGCGGTCCACGAGTCCACGGCTCGCGGAAGATTAGAAATCGGTGGCGGAGGTGAACTGGAACTCTTCGATGCGCACCGCGGGCGCCAGGAACCGGCCGCCGAAGAAAGCCGAGGTGACGGTGCGATCCTTGCCGACGGCGCTCACGCGGGCCAGGGCTTCCAGCATGCTCTGGGTGAAGCGCAGGTTCTTCACCGGTTCGGCGATGGCGCCGTCGCGGATGCGCCAGGTGCCGTTGCGGGTCATGCCGGTGAGGGTGAGCGTCATGGGGTCCTGCACGTTGGTGTAGTGGAACTGGGTGACGAGCAGGCCGTTCTTCACGCCGGCGATCAACTCCTCCAGGGAGGCGTTCCCCGCCGCCACCTGAACGTGGTTGGGGAAGGCGCCGTAGGTGTTGGGCTGGGGCAGCGAGTGGCCGGTGGACTCTCCGCCGAAGTCCCGGGCGATGCGGCGGTCGGTGGCGAACTGGCGGAAGACGCCCTGGTCGACCAGCGTGAGGCGCCGGCGCGGGGAGCCTTCGTAGTCAAAAGGCATGCCCGGAGTCTCGGGGCCGTAGCAGTCGTCGGCGATGGTCAGCGCCTCACTGAACACCTTGTCGCCAAGACGTTTTGAGAGGGGCGAGCGGCCCTCGTGGTGGCGGAGGCCGTTGAAGGCGATGAAGGTGACGAAACGCAGCAGGTTGGCCAGCGCGTTCGGCTCCAGGATGACGGTGACGCGCCCCGGCTTCATGTCTCGCGGGGCGCGCGAGTTCACGGCCTTGGCCAGCGCCGTGTCGCGCACGCGGCCCGCGTCGACGCGGCGGGCGTCGTGCGCGAAACACTCCGCCCAGCCTTGCGAGTCCCGCGTGGTCACGGTGGCGGAGAAGTCGGCGTGGCTCTCTTCATGGTGGGCGAAGGCCCCCGCGCTGGTGGCGTACGCCACGCTCGACGCGCAACTCTCATACAGCCCCGCGGCCTCGAACCCCCGCGCGCGCGCGGCCTCGATCACCCCCTTCACCGCTCGCGCCCGCTCCTCGTCGGGCCACGCCGCCGTGGCCGGGAAAAAGGCCTCCACCCGGCCGTAGTCCGCCCCACCGCCGGCCAGCGGCGGCAGCGCCGGGTCTTCCTCCTGAAGCCGCGCCGCAGCCTCGGCCGCCAGCACGGCCTGCTTCAGGGCGGCGTCGTCGGTCTGGGTCATGGACGCCTGGCCGAACCGGCGGCCGAGGTAGACCTTCAGGTCCACGCGCGTCACGCTCCGGCTGTCGTTCTGGTTCACCTGGTTGCGCCCGAAACGCGCCGACACGCTGTCGGACGAGGTGATCGTCGCCTCCGCCTCCTTGCCCGCCGCGAGGCGGAAGAGACGATCGGCGACGGCGCGGCTCTGGGATTCGCTCAACATCGGGGGTTGGGGGTTGGAGG
>JACQVU010000494.1 GCA_016209585.1 Planctomycetota bacterium | reverse complement strand
CCCCTCGCCATGCGGCGCCCTCACACTCGGGCATCGAACGCCGGCGGGCGAAGCGGACCGGCGGCGACGGCGTCGCCGAACAGGAAGCGGCGCAGGCCGTCCTCTTCCGTTTCCTGCCGGCGCACGTGGACCGCGGCGTTGAAGCCCAGCGCGCCGAGAGATTGCCGCAAGGCGCCGATCTGTTCCTCGAACATCTTGGCCACTTCGTCGTCGCGCACGACGAAGGTCACTTCCAACCGCTTCCCGGCGCGCGTCACCCGCCCCTCCACCCGCCCCAGGCGCGTCATCTCCAGGCTGAGGGCGATGGTGAAGGCTGCGCCAGCCGGCTCGCCCCGGCGGCGGGGGTCGCGGTTCCGCGCGCCGATCCGCAAGAGCACGCGCCGCGCCTCGTCGCCCAGTGGCACGGGCACTTCGACGAAGGTGAAACGCTCTTCGCCCGCGCCGGCGGCCTGCGCCAGCGAAAGCGCCTTGAACAGCGCGGCGCGGCTCAAAAGGTCCTGCGCCTCGCGGTGCACGCGGCGCGGCGCCGCCAGTTCGGGAAGGTCGCGGATGAGATCGCGTTCCAGGCCGGCGAACAGCAGCCGCAACTGCCGGAGGCGATCCAGCGGCAGGGCGTCGGCGAACTCTTTCAACGCGCGCGCGGCTTCCGGCGTTCCGGGGCGAAGCGCGCGAACCAGCGTCTTCAGGCGCTCGGCGGCCTCCTCCGCGGTGGCGGGCGTTTGGGACTCGGAGGCGGGCGAGTTGGCCACCGGCGCGTTCTGCCCGCGCGGGCGGCTGGTGGCGGACCGTTCCAGCGCGGCCTCGGCGGCGAAGAGGTTGGCGAGCGTGGGGGAGGAGGCCAGCGCGCGGGCGGCGGCGTCGCGGACCAGTTCGCCCAGGCGAGTGGCGAGCGCGGCCGCGTCCAGGCCCAGAGTCCGGCCCGCCGAATCGGGCGCGGCGCGGGCGGCTGGGCCGCCGGCTTCAGCCGTTCGCGCGTTCTGGAAGAGTTCCAGGACGCGCGCCAGCGCCGGGGGCGCCTGGATTTCAGCGGGGCCGACGCGCGCCGGCGCCGGCCGGCCCGCGAAGCGATCGAAATCCCGGCCCACGGCGGGGTCGGCCGCGCGCCATTGGGACTGGCGATCATTCTGCTGCACCGCGTCCACCAGCCGCGCGAGGCGGTCGGTGGTCTCGTCGGCGCCGGCCAGGAGGTCGGCCAGTTCCACCACCAGCGGCGCCGCGGGCGGGAGATCGCGGGCCACGAAGTGAACGGCGGACTCGATGAGATTGGAGAAGAGCGCGCGCAGGCGCGGGTCCGACGCCAGCGCCGCCTCGCTCGCGGACGCGAGGCTCCCGGAGACGCCCCGCCCGGCGCCGCGCGCCAGGTCCGGGTCAGCGCCGCCTTCCGGCGGGCGGGGCTTTTGCCGCGGGGCGTTCGGGTCGCCGCCCGTGGGTCGCGCCTCGGTTCCGGCCGGATCCGGCCCGCGCGCCGCGGCGTGTTCCAGCGCGGCGGACAGCAGCCGCGCCACGGCCTCGAAGTTGGCGTCGGTGGCCGGCAGGCCGAAACGAAGGAGCGCCTTCAGCGTCTCGAAGTTCTCGACGGTGGGCGTGCGGCCCAGCCCGCCGAGGAGGTCCACCTCGGCCCGCAAGCGGACGGCGCCGGCTCCGGCGTCGCCCGCGTCCGCGGTCGGGAGCAGCCGGAACTCCACCCGGCCCTGGGGAGAGACGTCGATCAGTTCAAGCAGCAGGGCCTGGCCGACGGCCAGCGGCGCGTCGCTGCGGGCGGGGAAGATGATGTCGCCGCCGATCAGTCGCAGGAGCACTTCGGCGCTCTTGCCGGCCACGAACGCCTTGACCTCGCCTTCCACCACGTCCCCGCGCTGCATGCGGGAGAGCAGCGCGAGCAGGCGCTCGTCCGCGCCCGGACCGGAGGGAAGCAGCGACGCCGTGGCGGCGGCAGCCGGCGGGCTCTGGATGGGAAGCGAGGGGTTCTCCACCGCGGGGTCGTCGTCGTCAGGTGGCCGGCGCGGGCCGCGGCGCGGAAACCGCCGGGGAGGCCGTCGCCGGCTCCCGCCGCCGCAGCCAGGGCGGGCGGGGATAGCCGTCAAGGTCGGCCGGGAGGCGGTAGTCGCCCCAGTCGTCCTTGCGGCGCACGCAGTCGATGAAGAGCCGCGCCGCCGCCGCCAGGCCCTGCTCGTTGATCGTAGCGGTGCTGAGCACCACGGGGAAGGGGCGATCCACGCGGAGACCGAGCCGTTCGCGGTGATGGTCCAGCGCGCTTCCCGGCAGCAGCCAGAGGTGGAAGGCGGTGACGGTGACGGGGATCGTGTTGAGCAGGGCGTAGAGTTGACCGAGCGTGTCCAGGGTGTCGCCTGGGAGGCCGAGGATGATCTCCACCGACGGCATGCGCAAGGCGGAAGCCATGTCTACCGCGCGTTTCAGGACGTCGAGATCGGGCGACCGGCGCTGCAGGATTGAAGGGTCGGCGGCCAGCGATTGCAAGCCGAAGCCCAGCCGCCCGACGTTGACCCGCCGGAGGGCCTCCACGTCGACCTGTTGGAGGCGTTCGTGGTCGAGATAGAGGAAGAGCTCGCCGGCGAACCCCGATTCCTCCACGATGGAGACCACTTCCTCGACCCGGCCAGGAAGGGCGTTGACGGCGTAATCGGTGACGAACAGCCCGCGGACCGCGGGGTGGTCCCTGGCCCAGCGGAGTTCGGCCACCGCCGCCTCCCGAGGCACGGCGCGAACGTGCGAATGCCACCAGTTGCAATACCCGCAGCGCGCCGCGCACCCCCGGAGCGTGGTGAAGGTCATGAACCGGCGCGGTTCCAGCAGCCCCGACAACATGGGGGCGCGGTAGTCGTCGGCGGTGTCCGGGCCGTCAGAGACGCCAGCGGGACGGCGCGCCGACGCGGCCCAGGCCGGGGATCGACAGCGGCCCTGGTCGTCCCGGCTCCACACGTTGGAAACCCCAGCCACGCGCCTGGGATCGCGAGCCTCCATCATGGCCTCCACCAGGGTGGCCATCGGCCCCTCGCCCGCCCCGGACACGACATAGTCGACGTTGGGGTGGTCGGCCAGCACCGCCCCCTCGCAGCGGTTGGTCGCCGGCCCGCCCACGGCGACCACGGGGCGCCCGTGGGCCGGCAAAGCGTCGATGTAATCGAAGAAGAAGGGCGCGCTCCAGGCGTAGCAGGAGAAGGCGAGCAGGTCGGGCGGTGGCCCGCCCAGGTGCGCCGCCAGCCCGTCCGTGAACAGCGTGGCCACGGAAACCGTCACCAGCCGCACTTCGAGCCGGCCGGCCAACCCCGGCCGGGCCAGCAGCCCCGCGGCCACGGCGGCCGCGCCGGACGCGGGCCAAAGGTGCCGCACGTGAGGGATTGGCGCGGCGATGATGGCGACGTGCATCGCACCGGCTCCGCTTTGGGGCCTGGGAAGCGTCCGATCTCCGACGCCCCCACCGGCGCGCCGCGAGCCGCTCTGTGTCATGGCGAATTGTACTCTCACTTCCCCCGCGGCGGCAACCGGTGACAGGTCGAGTCGCGGGGCGAGGGACGAGGGACGAGGAATGCGGGGCGCGCCATCACCCCTCGCCCGCCGCGTCACACCAGCGTCTCCAGCCGCCCCTTCAGGAAGTCCCGCGCCACGACCATGCGGTGCACTTCGTCGGCCCCGTCGGCCAGGCGGGAGGCGCGGGCCACGCGGTACCAGAGGGCGAAGGGGCGATCCTCGCTGTAGCCCAGGCCGCCGTGCATCTGAATGGCGTCGTCCAGCACTTTGCACAGGGCGCGGGCGACGTGGTTCTTGGCCATGGAGGAATAGGGCCGCGCCTCCTTCTCCCGGCCCTCTTCCAGAAGCGTGGCGCAGTGCCACGTCATCAGGTTCCCCGCGTGGATGGCGGCGGCGTTCTCCGCGAACATCATCTGGATGGCCTGGTGCTCGGCCAGCGCGCGGCCGAAACTCTCGCGGCGGGTGACATAAGGTATGCAGAGGCGCAGGGCGCGGTCGGCGAGGCCCAGCCAGCGCATGCAGTGCGTGAGGCGGGCGGGCACCAGGCGCGCCTGCGCCAGCGCGAAGCCGTCGCCCACGTTGCCCAGCACGGCGCTGGCGGGGACGCGCACGTTCACGTACCGCATCTCGGCCTCGCGATGGCTGAGCATGGCCGGGGCCATGCAGGGGATGTCGCGCACGAACTCCACGCCCGGCGCGCCGCGCTCCACCAGGAACATCGTGGCCCCCGTGCGCGGTTCAGCCGAGGTGCGCGCCAGCACGATGAGAATGGCGGCGCGCCCGCCCCCGGTGGTGTACCACTTGTGGCCGTTGATGACGAAGTGATCCCCGTCGCGCTGGGCCGTCGTGCGCAACAGCGACGGGTCCGACCCCGCGCCCGGCGCCGGCTCGGTCATCGAGAAGCCGCTGGTGATCTCGCCGGCCGCCAGCGGCCGCAGCCAGAGATCGCGGACCTCGGTCGAGGCGGCCACGCGCAGCAGTTCCATGTTGCCCTGGTCCGGGGCGTCGCAGTTGAACACCTTGGCGCCCACCAGCGAGCGCCCCATCTCCCGGAACAGAGCGCACATGCCGGACACGCCCAGCCCCAGCCCGCCGTACTCGCGGGGCAGGTGGGGGGTCCAGAGGCCGGCGGCCTTGGCGGCCTCCCGCAGGTCGCGCAGCCGATCTTCGCGCCCCTGCGCGTCTTCCGCGAGGATCGCGTCCTCGCTTGGAATGACGCGCTCGTCGACGAACGCCCGCACCTTGGCGCGCAACGCCGCGAGATCAGGAGGCAGGGTGAAGTCCATGAGAGTCGGGGGTCGAGGATCAGGGGTCGGGGGTCAGGCGGAGTACCGCGGTGTTGGGTGTTGGGTG